>JAQBQB010000023.1 GCA_028287235.1 Gemmatimonadota bacterium
CCGCAGCCGCGCCGCGCGCTGCCCAGCCGGCCGGCCCGCCGCCGCCCGTCTGTGGTGCCGGGGTGGGGGCGGGGGCGTGAGTGACGTCGAGCCCTAGGTCGTGGTCAACTCGCACTCGCATCTCACCGCCGAATTCAGCGGAGTACCCGTCGAGCAGCTGCGCGATGCCACGTTGCTCGGCGGGCTCCTGATCGCGGCGGCGAGCGCGGGAGGCTTCAGTCCGATCGGCGTGCCCCTCGTGCGCGAGCACAAGACCTCCGGCAACGTGTCGGCCGTGCTGTTGCTCGACGACGCGCATATCGCCATCCACGCGCTTCCGGCGCGGCAAGCTCTGCTGTTGGACATCGTCGCGCCGGCTTCGCACGACTTTCGCAAAGCATTGGAAGTCTTCGCCCGCCGGTTGACGGCGCGGGACATCAAGAGCGACACCCGCGGACGCGGATGAGAACTTTCCTTGCGCCAGCGCATCTCGCGCTGACGATCATCATTTTGGTGTGGGACATCGTGCTGGCGGGGCGCATCGCGCAAAACCGCCAGTCGTCGCGTCTATTCCAGTCGGTGTCGGGGTTGGCGGCGCTGCTCGTGCTCCCCGGGCTGCTCTTCACGCTGGCGACGTCCACGATCATCACCGGGCGCGCCGTCGCGACGATGGACTGGGTGTGGCCGGCGGTGCTCGTGCTCTTCGCGATCCAGGCGACGTATGCGTTCGTACGCCGGCTCGTGAACCCCGTCTGGGGTTTGCCGATCATGGTGTACGACATCCTGATCGCGACGATCGGCGTGGTGCGCTACATGGTGGCGCACGGCTACACGCCGATCGATCCGCTCGTGACGCTCCTCGCGTCGCAGAGCCTCGCAATGGTGATCGCCGGCGGCTCGGCGAGCGTGCTCGCGTCGCCGCTGTATCTGAACATGCCGATGGTGTCGCCGGCCTTTCCCGCGTCGCGGAAGATCTGGGCCACGTTCCGCCTCGTGATGTCGATGCTCGCCGTCATGTGGTGCCTGTTCATTCTCGTGCTCGGCGTGCCGCGCGCGATCACGCATCTGCGGAACTACGACGCCCACCGCCGCGACCAGCTGCGGGAGCGGCCCGACGGCGACTTCGCCGTGGGACTCAAGATTCTGCCCGACCTGAGCAGCCCGCCGCCCAAGCCGGCGATCAACAGCGACTCCGCGCTGATGGACACGCTGGACCTGGATGCGGTGAGCGTCGTCATCGCGCCGGGCGCGACGAAGCTGACGATCGATTCGCTGGCCAAGGTCCTCGATCCCACGCGGCGCGACAGCACGCTGCTCGTCGTCACGCTCGGATATCGTGGAAGCTTGCTCCCCGAGATCAAGAGCGAGCCGCTCGCCGACGCGCGGCGGCTCGCCACGCTGCGGCTGATCGTCGAGCGATTGCATCCGGACATCGTGCTGCCCGCCGAAGATCCGTACGGCAGCGGCGCGCGCGCGGTGGGCACGCTGCCGCCGGCGCGGTGGGAGTTGTATCTCACCGACGCGTCGCGACTCGTGAAGGGGATCGATCGCAAGGTGCGCGTCGGCGTCGCGGCGTCGGCGTACACGGCGAACGACAGTGCGCTCTATGCATGGGCGGCGGCGAAGGGGTCGCCGATCGACATCGTCGGCTTCTCGCTATTCCCTGCACCATACGTGGGCGGCGGAATTCAGACCGACACGCGCACCGCCGACCGCTGGATGCGCGCGACGCCGCCCGTGAAGGACCACTGGGTGTTCGCCACGGGCGGCTATCCGCTCGCCTATGGCGAGCGCAGCCAGCGCGAGGCGGTGTGGGAAGTCTTGGCGTGGGCGACCGATCATCCGTCGATCAAGGGCACGATCGTCTACGAGGCGGGCGACTACGGACAGTCGCGCGGGCTACGCGCGCCGAACGGGCGTGTCCGCCCCGTAACGATTGCGCTCATGCGAGCGATTCAGCAGCTGCGGGAGTCGGCGAAATAGCGCGTCAACGCGTTTCCAGTCCTTTAGAGATCACATAAAACGCCCGCTCGCTCACCGGATGCCGGTACACGCCGAGCACCGTGTAGCCGTGCGCCATCGCCCAGCGAAAGTGCTCGCGCACGCTCATCCGCCAGATCTTCGCGTCGGCCCGCGACCGTTCGAGCACCTCGAGCATGTCGGTGGGAATCTCGATGAGCGCAACGTCGGGCTGTCGGTCGCCAATCGATAGCACGTCGTCATCCGGCCGCGCGAACGCGGTGAGGACGGGCAGGTCGCCGGTAGGCAGTACGAGCGGCGGCACCTCGCGCGGTACGGTGTGGAGGCGCACCACCAGCCGGTCGGTTGCCATGCCGAGGTGCAGCGGGCTTTCCGTCGTGCCGTACATGTCCGGCACGTACTCGGCGATCGCTCCGCCGAGCTTGTTGAGATTGAGGTAGGCGTTCTTGGCCATGAGCGGATCGAACGACCAATAGATCCGCTCCACTCCGAGCGCGGCCATCGTGGCGCGCTGGTATTCCTTGAGCATGCGGCCCAGCCCGAGATTTCGCGCCGAGTCGCGCACGCCGAGCTGGTGCGACCAGTGCGATAGCACGCCGTCGCGAATGCCGGTGATGCCGAAGACGAAGCCGAGCAGCGTGCCGTGCGCGTCGAACGCGCCCGCCACGAGCCCGCCGACGTACTCCACGACGTGCAGCAGCGTCGTCGGCACGATCTCCGACTGGCCGCGTCCCCACACGTCGCGCTGCAGCTCGACGCAGGCGTGGAGATCCTCCGTGGAGCGGAGCGGACGAATGTGCACGTCCGCACCGGTCACGTCGGCGGTGAGGACGGCGGGCGACGGATCGGTTCTGAGAGAGTCAGCCACGGCTCAACGGCTCGACACGTTTCTGTTCCACAGATAGCGCTGGAGGAAGCTGTCCATGCGCGCGAAGGTGTAGAGCCACCGCTTGTGCAGCAGCGTCTCATGCGTGTCGTCGGGATTGACGATGAGCTCGAAGTACACGTTGCGGGCGCGCAGCAGTTCGACGAGTCCGATCGTCTGTGAGAACTCCACGTTGCGGTCGTCGTCGTTGTGCCAGATGAGCACGGGCGACTTCCAGCCGTCGATCGCTGCGATGGCCGACGACTTGTACGACACGTCGGCGGAGTCGAGCGAGTTGCCCCAGAGGTGCACGCCGGCCATGTCCACGCCGGCGGCGAACACGTCGGAGTTGCGCGCCAACGCCTGCGCCGTGAGCACGCCGCCGTACGAGAGGCCCCAGATGCCAACGCGCGTGGGATCGACGTCAGGCCGCGACTGCAGATACTTTCCCGCCGCGATCACGTCGCGGTATTCCGCGTTGCCGCGTCCACCCGTATTGGCCGCGGTGCGGAACGACTTTCCGTAACCGACGCCCGAGCGGTAGTTCACCGAGATGACGACGTAGCCCTGGCTGGCCAGCCACTCGTTCACCGCGTAGGCGGTGTGATAAAAATCCATGTAGTGATAGCCGAGCAGCATCTGGCGAATCGGGCCGCCGTGCACGAAGACCACCGCGGGGCGGCGCTCGCCGGGCTTCAGATCCTTCGGCAGGAAAAGCTGGTTGTGGAACTCCACGCCGTCGTCAGCCTTGAGCACGACCGCCGCCGGAACTACCTGCGCAGCGGCGAGATACTCCTTGGTGAGCACCGGGAACACCAGCCGCTTCGCGCCACCGCTCACCGGCACGATGCCGACCGACATTGGCCGCGTGGCGGCCGACGTGAGCACGGCAACTTGTTTCCCGGACGCGAGCGGCGCGGGATACATCTCGATCTCGTCGCCCGTGGTGACTTGCGTCGCGGGGCCGCCCGAGGTCGGGACCATCCAGACGTGGCGGCGGTCGATGTCGCCCGCGTTGGTCGCGTAGAACAAGCGCTTGCCGTCGCTCGAGAGGTTGAGCGATTCGACGGCGCCATTGCCCGGCGTCAGCTCCACCGGCGCGCCACCGCCGGCAACGCGCACGGCGTAGACGCGAATCCACTCTTCCGGCTCCTGCTGGAAGATGACGCTCTCGCCGGCCCAGGTGATGGCGGTGATGTTGGCGAAGGTCCGGTCGTTCGGCTGGTTGTGCCAGAACTCGCGCGCGCTGTCGAGCGCCGCGATGTCCGCGACCATGAGAGAAGTGGTATAGCCACCGCGGAACGCGGCGCGATACAGGCCGTCGACCGGACCCGTGCTGCCGCCCGCACCGCCGCGCGCGCCGCGGCCGCGGCCTTGTGCCGCGACGGGGCCGCCCGGGTTCCCGATGCTGCCGTTTCCTTCCTGCGCCTGCTGGCCGAACGGGGTGCCCGGACGGCGGATGAACGCGAGCTGCTTGCCGTCGCCCGACCACGTGGGACTCGCGTCGAAGTCGACGCCCGGCGCGACATACTCGACGTGATGCGTCTTCACGTCGTACACGCCGACGAACGAGTGGTTGTCGCGCAGGCTCACGAAGGCGAGCTTCGAGCCGTCGGGCGACCAGCGCGGGCTCGCGTTGCGTCCCCATTCCCGCACGAACGGCTGCTCCCCCTTGTCGATTGGCGCGGTGGCGCCCTGCGCCACGCGCAGCCGGTAAATCTGCCCCTCCTTCACGAACGCCACGGTCTGTCCGTCAGGCGACAGCGCGGGCGCGCTGCCCACGGCAAGGCGCCACGCACCGCTGCCGTTCGTGCGCGCCGCCCAGACGGCGCGCTCGCCGCCGTTCGCATTGCTCGACGGATTGGCGATCCACCCGACCCGATTGGGCTCGCTGCCGCGCACGAAGGTCACGATCGACCCGTCGTCCGAGATGGACAGATCGGAGAGAATCACACCGTCGTCGTCGAGGAACTTGGTCAGCCGCACCGGCGCGAAACCCGGCGTGGCGGCCGCGTAGACGTTTCGCTGGCCGCGCTCGTACGAGAGCCAGGCGATGCGGTCCGCCTTCTTCGCCGAGACGAGATCCTGGGGAAACGCGGGGCTGAGATACGGTGCAACGCTCGTTGTCGTCTGGCCACGCGCGGCCGCGGCGATGACGATCGCGGGAATGAGCGTGCGTGCAATGCGAAGAGTCACGATGTCTCCTATTTCGGAAAGCGAACGAGCTCGTTCATTAATGGAATGCCGCGCTCGACGCCGACCGGCGCGTGACGCGAGCACTTGATCCCCGGTGTCGGGTTGCCGACGATGCCGCAGTTGCCGATGACGTCGAAGTGGTCGAAGCCATAGGGCACGCCTTCGGACGACAGGAACGTGGGACCGTCGGCGATCTGAAAGTGCACGTGCGGCTCCGTCGAGTTCCCGGAGTTGCCGAGCAGCGCCAGCACCTGGCCGCGCTTGACCCGATCGCCGACGTGCACCCGCAACGACCCCGGCTGGACGTGCGCGTACAGCGCGTAGTGTCCACCCCCGATGTCGAGCGCCACGTGGTTGCCGCCGACGGTTTCCATCGTAATGGCGACCGCACGTGAATTCGCGCCGGGCACGTTCTGCGGAATGCTGTCCTTCGTGGCGACCACGATGCCGTCGGCGACGGCGAGGAGCTCGTGGCCGTACGCGTAGTAGTTCTCGTTGCGCGACGGGTCGCCGTGGTGCGAGCTCCCCGTCGAATCGACTTGCAGGTAGTCGATCGCGAAGCGTTGTCCGATTGCCACTTGGCCGTCCAACGCCAACACGAGCCGCCGGTGGCCCGAGGCGTTCGACGGCCCGTTGAACGCCGCCCACTCGCCGCGAATCGGCGGCGTGATCACCACGGCGTTCCGCTCGACGGGAACGACCGTTCCCTCGAGCACGACCACGCTCGTGTCGCGCTGGAAGGTGAGCCGGTGTCGCAGCGCCGCCGGCGGATTATTCCGGTCGACTGGTATCCACAGATACATGTACGCACGCAGCCCGCCGCCGATCTGCGTCCGCTCGGCGGCGGGAATGGCGGGGGCCGGCCGCGCGAGCGCGCGCTGCAACGAGCTGTCGGCGGCGGAAAGATTCCAGATCACTCGCCCGCCCTTCGCCGCGTCGAACACCTCGACGCGCTTCAGGGTCAACGGGGTCGCCGTGAGATTCGTGACGTGCAGCTCGTACGAGAGGAACGCACCCGAATCGCTCACCGCCACCGTCGGCGGCTTCGGGACGCGAAACTCGACGTTCGGTGGAATCTGCGCGCTGGCAGCGCGCGCAGAGACGAGCAGCAAGAGCGCTGTCATCCTGAGCGAGCCACGCGAGCGAAGGATCGGCCTGTTCGCGCAGCGATCCTTCGCTTCGCGCAGGAGAACATCAAGCGTGTATTTCACGTTTTCGAGATGTTGGGATTGTTGACCCGCTCGACGTCGGGCAGCAGGAAGCAGGTTTGGTTGCCGTATGTTCCGCCGGCCGGATACGCCGCGCCGGTGGCCGGGGCGAAGGCCAGGCCGTAGCGCCGCAGATCCCCAAGGCGATGTCCCTCGAGGAACAGCTCGCGACGCCGCTCTTCGATGATCTGCGTCTTCACGTCCGCCGCGGTCTGGCCGGTCGACGAGTAGGCCGGCAGGCCTGCATGCGTGGCACGCGCCGCATTGATCGCCGCGGTTGCGCCGGCAATGTCGCCGGCCGTCACTTTCGCTTCGGCGACGATCAGTTGCGCCTCGGCGTAGCGCGCGACCGGCATCGCCGTGGTGAGTGAGGAATACTTGTCCGGCGTGAACATCTGCGCGCCGGGTGCCGTGCCGTTCTTGCCCGTGTTCGTCACGGCCACGCGAGAGTCGGCAGCGCCGTTCACCGTCAGACCGCGAAAGGTCGGGTCGACCGTGGCCCAGCTGCTCTGGTTGATCGAGATGAAGGAGAAGTTCTCGCGCCGCAGGTTGATCGCGTCGTTCGACGTGCCGACGACGAAGCTCGCGGAAATCGCCGCCGCGTCGGTGCCGGCCGCGGCGACGTTGCCGAGATCGAGCTGCGTGCGGGCGCGCCCCAGCGTTGCGAGGTTCAGCGTGGTGGCGTCGCTCGCGGCCGTCGCGGTGACGATCGCCGAGTCGAACCGAATTTTCGCTTCGGCAAAGAGCTGCGCCGGCGTCATCTCCGGTCCGAGGTTGATTGCCGCCGAGCACATGCCTTCGCCGAGGAGCACGAGGCTATAGCCCGCGTACGCGTACGACTGGCCAATCAGCTTCGTGCGGTTCACGCCGGTGGGCATCTGCGCGTCGGTCCAGCCTTTGAGCTTCGCGACGGCGGTGTCGGCCGAACGGCGCGCGATCGAGAGAGGCGTGTAGATCGGCGCCTGCTGGTTGTTGCCGCAGGTGGCGCTGCCGTACGCTTCGCTCGTCGCGATCGTGCGGCGATCGTAATTGAAGTTTGAGCCGGAGGAGATGGCATTCGCCAGCTCGTCGGTGAAGACGCCGGAGCCGACGACGTACCGCGAGAACGCGCACTCGAAATCGCCGATTGCACCATTGACGATGAGCGAGGCGTTAGCGGGCGTGTAGACGGTCGCGGTCGCGAGCGTTCCGGGATTGGACTGCGTGAGCGTGGTGAGGTCGCTGCAAGCGGCAACCGCCACCAGCGTTACGCCGAAGGCAAGAGTCTGTCGCATACGTCACCAGGCGAAGTTGAAGGTCACGAGAAAGCGGGTGAGCGGCGGTGTCACGGCCTGATCGATGGCGCTCGAGGCGCCCGACGTGGTGATACCGCCCTCGGGATCGATGCCGTTGTACTTCGTCCAGGTGTGGAGCTCGCGCGCCGCGAAGGTGATCGACGCGGGGCCGGCGACGTGAAACAGGCGATTGGGCAGCGTGTACGTCGCCGACAGCTCGCGCAGCTTCACGAACGACGCGTCCTGCATGAATGCATCGAGCGTGTTCACCGCCAGTGCGCCACCCTGCGCCTCGGCGAGGTAGATCGGCGAGTACTTCTGCGGGAAATAGTTCGCCTCGCAAAGCGGAGCACCGGCCAACCCGAGGCAGCGGATTTCTTCATTCTGATTGAAGAGCCGGTTGCCGTGCTTGAAGTCGGTCAGCGCGTAGAAGCGCCACGACCGGCCTATCGTAAACGTGTTGGCAACGGCGCCGGTCAGCGTTGGCGTCGGTGAGCCGATGTACACGAAGGGCGCCGACGCGCAGGCGATCGGTGCGGCTCCCTTGTTGTCGCAGAGGACGTTCGTTGCCTGGCCGGTGGTCGCGTCGCGATCGGCCGAGACAACGCGGCGCGAGAACAACCCCTGGATCGGATAGCCCACGATGTTCGCCTGCCCCGCACTCGAGATGACGTTCGTGATGTTCGATTTGATCTCGTCGTGCATGGTCGTGAGGTTGCCGTTGATCGTCCACGAGAAGTTGCGGCGCGTGATCGCCTGGAGCGTGGACTGCAGCTCGAAGCCGGTGTTCACCACCTTGCCGAGATTGACGAACTGGTTCCCGGCAAATCCAGTCGACGGCGCGATCGCTTGATTCACGATCTCGTTCGCCGTGGTCTTGTTGTAGTGCGTGAGGTCGAGGCTGAGGCGATTGAACAGATTCGCCTCGAGTCCGAACTCGAGCTCCGTGGCGCGCTCGGGACGCAGGTCGGCGTTGCCGAGTTGGCCCGGCGTCACGGCGTTGGTTCCGCCCGGGCCGGTGACCGGAGTGAAGGTCTGCAGCGCGGAGAACGCGGTCGGCTGGCGGCCCGAGGCACCGTACGCGGCGCGGAGGCGCAGCGTGTTGACGGTGCTGGCCCACTTCCAGAAGGGCTCCTCGCTCACCACCCACGAGGCGCTCACTTTCGGATACGTCACCCACTTGAAGGACTGCCCGAACGCGCTGTTGTTGTCCACGCGAAAGGCACCGACGAGAAAGAGCCGGTCGCGCCAGGCAAGCTGTTCTTGCGCGTAGCCGCCGATCGTCGTGTTGATCGTCTGCGTCTGGGTCGACGCGAGCGCCGTGGCCGCCGCCGACACGGTTTCGACGCCCTGCGCCGGGAAGCCGAGGCCACCCAGAAAACTCTGATTGAGCTCGGAGTTGTTGAATTGGCCGCCGACCGACGTCGCGCTCGAGAGTGCCGAGGTGATGTCGGCTTTCGCCGTTCCGGCGTAGTCGGCAGTGATCATCGTGGCGCGGCGGAGCGTCTGGCCGAGCCGGCCACCCGCCTGCGAGGCGGAGAGGAAGCTCGAGAGCGCCGGAGGTGCGAAGTGCTCGATCGCGCGCGCGTCCTCGCCGGTGTAGTCGAGACCGAGCACGCCGCGCTGCGTGAACCACGGCGTCAGTTGGTTGTTGATCGTCGTGCTGCCGGTGAACCGGTTGATGCCGCTCGCGTTGTCGTAGAGCGTTTGCGGGACGTCGGGTGGAAAGCCAGGATAGAACCCGCGCGCCGCAGGAAAGAGCAGGTTGTGGCCCGCAATCGCCCCGAGCAGCGCCGAGGCGCCGACGTCCGCACCGAGGTGGCTCGAGAGATCGACGAAGTTGAGGCTCGTCGCCACGTCGGTCTTGGTGCCAAGTGCCGTGCTCAGGTTCACGTGCGCGTTGAACTCACGCTGCAGATTGTTCGGCTCGATGCCATAGTCGTTCTGGTAGCCGACCGCGGCGTAGTAGCGCGTCTGGTCGCGACCGCCCTGCACCGACGCGTTGTAGTGGCGCTCCATGCCGGTCTTGAACAGCGGATGACCGCTGTCCGCCTCCGCTTGCACGGCATTCCACGTGACGATGTTGCCCGCTTTGTCTTTGTCGTAGTTCGTGGGGACCCGGCCGGCCGCGTCGCGGAAGTACAGGGTGCCGCCCTGGAGCTGCGCGCGCACCTGCGCCTGATTTCCCGATCCCTTCTTCGTGATGATCTGGATGACGCCGTTCGCGGCCTCGGTACCATAGATGGTCGCCGCGGCCGGTCCCTTGATCACCTCGATGCTCTCGATGTCGTCGGGGCTGATGTCGTTCAACCGGTTCGCAACCGCCGCGCCCTGCGTTCCCAATCCGCCCGCGCCGCTCGGTCCCTGCGCGACGGCGCTGTTGATTCGCACGCCGTCGATGTAGATGAGCGGCGTGTTGCTCAGACCGATGCTGCTCGGCCCGCGAATCTGGACGTTCGGGCCCGCGCCGATGCGACCGCTCACCGGAAGAATGTCCACGCCCGCCGCGCGCGAGCGCAGCAGGTTGCCCATATCCGGCGCCGCGGACTTGGACAGCTCGGCGGCCGCGTCGATCGTTGCGACCGCGTTACCGATCGAGCGCCGTTCCGTTTCACCCGCGGTGCCGGTAACGACGACCTGGTCGAGCGCGACGGCGCTCACCTGCAGCGCCGCGTTGACTGTCGTCTCCTGGCCGGCGACGATGGTGACCGGCCGCCGCGAGGAGGCGTAGCCGAGCCGCAGCACGATGATCGTGTGCGTGCCGGTGGGCACATTGGCGATCCGATACCGTCCGTCTTCTCCGGTAGCTCCGCCAAGACGTCCGCCTTCGACCTGCACGCTCGCGTTCGGTACGCCGTCACCCGAGCGCGCGTCGGTCACGCGACCGACGATCGTTCCGGATTGCGCTTGCGCGAACGCGCGCGACGGCGCCACGAGCATGTATGCGGCTCCGACGAGGAGCCACGCCGAGATCAGAAGCCTGCGATACAGGCGCCGATCGACTCGAATGCACATCCATCCCTCCAGTGAGTGAATACGCTACGACTGCTTGACGTCAGGGAGCTACGACGGACTCGGTGGAGGCCGCGCGCCGCGAGCGCGCGCGCCAGAGATAGAACGCGGGCGTGCCCAACAACACCGCGCAGATGCCGATGAATGCCTGCCGCGGCTGTTCGCGCATCGTGTTCAACACGAGCGCCGCGGCGGCGATCGCGAACAGCAAAGGCGTCACGGGATAACCCGGAGTGCGGAACGGCCGAACGGCGTTCGGCTCCCGCTTGCGCGACGGGAAGATGCTGAGCGCCCCGAGGCCGTAAAAAATCCAGCCGGCGAATACGACGTAGGTGAGCAGCTGCTCGAACGTTCCGCTCGCCGCGAGCAGCGCGGCCCACCCGGCGAGGAGCACGATCGCCGGCGCCGGCGTGCCGAAGCGCGGGCTGATGGATGCAAGGCGCGAGAAGAACACGCCGTCGCGCGCCATCGAGTAGTAGAGGCGCGGCGCGGTCATCATCAGGCCGTTCGCCGCGCTGAAGATCGAGATGAGCACCAGCACGCTGAGCAGCTTGCCGGACAGCGATCCGAAGATCGCCGCGGTCGCGTCGGCGGCGATGTGATCGCTCTTGCCCGCCGCGGCAACGCCGATCGCGGCCACGTAGCCGGCGTTCGCGACGAGATACAGAACGATCAGCGCGAACGTCGCCACCGCGATCGACCGCGGAAAAACGCGCTGCGGATCTTTCGTCTCGCCCGCGGAGAAGGTCACGTACTGCCAACCTTCGTACGCCCAGAGCACGCCGATCATGGCCGTACCCATGCCGGCGAACACCGAGCCGCCGAGCGCGGCGGGAAAGAGCGCGCCGGTGTTCTGCCATCCGTGCCCCATCGCGATGAGCGCAACGCTGATGGCGAGCAGTCCCAACACCTTGGCCGACGTCGTCAGGTTCTCCAGCGACGCGCTCTCGCGCGTGCCGCGCACATTGACGAAGGCGATGATGGCGATCATCACCACCGAGACGAGCTTCGCGCTCGTGGGGCCGATGGGAAGCAACTGTCCAAGATAGGCGGAGAAGGCCACGGCGAGCGCCGCGATCGAGCCGCTGGCGATGACGAGGATGCTCGTCCAGCCGTACAGAAAGGCCGGCAGCGGGCCGAAGGCGTCGCGGATGTACGTATACAACCCGCCCGCGTCCGGCTTCATCGCGCCCAGCTCGGCGTAGGTCAAGGCGCCGAGAAAGGAGACGAAGCCGCCGATCACCCAGACGAGCAGCGCGATGCCGAGGTAGCCGTTCGTCTGCCGCAGCACGACACCCGGCACGATGAAGATGCCCGAGCCAATGACCGTGCCAAGCGTGAGCAGTATGAGATCTGTGAACCCCAGGGTGCGGCGAAGCGATCCGTCGCCGGATGCGTGCGTCATACCGGTACCGCCGCGCGGGCCGCACTCAGGGTCTCGGTGCGCACGGTGAGCGACTCGATGTAGTCGGCATCGACGTCCACGCCGAGGCCGGGCCGGTCGCGCGGCACCTTGACCAAGCCGTCGGCGCCCATCGTCCACTCGGGGCTCACGACGTCCCGCGTCCAGTAGCGTGCGCTGGGACTCAGGTCGCCCGGCATCGAGAAGTTGGGAAGCGACGCGAGCGCCACGTTGTACGCCCGGCCAACGCCGCTCTCGAGCATCCCGCCGCACCACACGGGAATGCCGGCCTCCTGGCAGACGTCGTGGATCGCTTTCGACGCGGAGAACCCGCCGACGCGGCCCGGCTTGATGTTGATGATCCGCCCGCACTGGAGGGCGATCATGTCGCGGGCGCGCGAGACGTCGATGATGGATTCGTCGAGACAGAGCGGCGTGCGTAGCTGCCGTTGCAGCTCGGCGAGCTGCAACAGCGCGTCGGCGCCGAGCGGCTGCTCGAGCATGAGCAGCTCGAACTCGTCGAGCTGGAGGAGATGCGGCGCGTCGCCGATGGAGTAGGCGGCGTTTGCGTCGGCCATGATCTCCACGTCCGGCCCCAGGGCGGCGCGCACGGCGCGCACGTACTCGACGTCCTGCCCCGGTTGAATCTTGAGCTTGACCTTGCGATAGCCCGCGGCGACGGCGGCGAGCGCACGCTCGACCAGCAACTCCGGCGAACGCTGGATCCCGAGCGAGATGCCGGTGGGCACGCGCTCGCGTGTTCCGCCGAGGACGAGCGTGAGCGGACGCTGCTCGATCTCGGCGGTCAGCCCCCAGCAGCCCATCTCGAGCGCCGCCTTGGCCATGTTGTGGCCGCGGATGTCCTGCGCGAGGAGGTCGTGGACGACGGCGGGCCCGGTGAGCCGCCGGCCGAGCAGGCGCGGGGCGAGCCATTCGCGAATCGCGAGCCAAGCGGTATCGATCGTTTCCGGCGTGTAGTTCGGCAGCGCCGGCGCGACACACTCGCCCCACACCATGGCGCCATCGCGATCGGTAATCTCGAGGAGGAGGATGCGGCGGACGGATTCGACGCCGGACGAGATGCGGAAGGGCTCTTTGAGCGCGAGGTGGATCTCGCGAAGCGTGATACGATCGATACAGAACATCGGGATCGGCGCCGAAGGGTAAGGGAGGGACGGCGGGGGACGTCGCGATCGAGCGGGGGCAAGTAGAAGGCGAGCGGGAATGGCGTGCCCAACGTAATACCCGGCGGTGCTGCGCGATAGACCATTTTGGTATACCGGTTTGTGCCAGAGAGACGCGCGTGTTACGTGCCGCCCGCTTGCCAGCGCTTTGGCCGGACCGTAGCTTGGCTCTCGTGCCCGCATCGCCAACTGGCCGCGCCAAGACGCCGCCCACCCCCGCTGTCTCACGATCGGCCAACGGCTCGAAGTCCGCAGCGAGCGACGGTCCGGTCGACAACGTCACGCGCGTCTACAATGAGCTGCGCGCGCTGATCATCTCGGGCCAGCTGCCCCCCGGTGCGCGGATCGCCGAGCGCGCGGTCGTCGACCGGATGGGGCTGAGCCGAACGCCCGTTCGCAGCGCCCTCCATCGGCTCCAACAGGAAGGGCTCGTCGCGTCGGTCGGCCGGGCTGGCGACCAACGGCTCATCGTCACGCCGCTCACGCGAGGCGACGGGCGCGAGGTTTTCCTCATTGTCGGACACTTGGAAGGACTGGCGGCCCGCGAGGCAGCGTCGCTTCCGACCGAGGCGCGGAAACAGTTGGTCCGCCGCCTGCGCGAGGTGAACAAGGAGCTGTCCGTCGCCTCCAAGGCGAAGGCGCCCCCGGCCAAGCTGTTCGCCCTCGATCTGCAGTTTCACGAAACGTATGTCGAAGGCGTGGCCGGTCCGCGGGTGGTGGCCCTCCATCGCGCAATCAAGCCACAGAGCGAACGCTACGCGCGGCTCTACGTCAACGTGCTCCTGGCCGAGTTGCCGACGTCGGTGAAGGAGCACGAGGCGATCGCCACGGCGATCGGCAAGGGCGACCCGCGTTCCGCGCAGCACGCCGTCGAGACGAACTGGCACAATGCGGCGGCGCGGCTGTCGGAGGTCATCGCCGAACACGGCGAACGCGGGATCTGGCATCTGTGGGACGCCGGCACCGACGGGGCCGCGGCCAAGGCGCGGCCGCCGAAGACCCGCGCGCGATAGGGCCGACCCGGACGGCGTCTCACGGCGTGCTTGCACTACTTCGGTATACCAATATAGTATGCCGAGTCTGCCGTTCCCTCCGTCACCTCGGGAGTCGTCCCATGTTCCGTCGCGCGCCCGCCCTCCTCGTCGGTCTGTCCCTGGCCGCGTCCGCGGCCGTCGCCCCGGCCCAGGGCACCCGGCTCCTCCGCCATCCGACGATCAACGGCAACGCCATCGCCTTCGAGTATGGCGGCGACCTCTGGGTAACGACCCGCGCCGGCGGCGCGGCGCGCCGCCTCACCGCCACGCCCGACGTCGAGACCGACCCACAGTTCTCCCCCGACGGCTCGCTCGTCGCCTTCACGCGAACCGCGGCCGGCAATACCGACGTCTACGTCGTGTCCGCCGCGGGCGGTGAGCCGCGCCGGCTCACCTATCATCCCGGCGTGGACCGCGTCCGCGGCTGGACGCCCGACGGCAAGCGGATCGTCTTCGCCTCCGATCGCGCGAGCGCGCCGCAGGCCGCCTATCTGCGCCTCTTCACGATACCGGCCACGGGCGGCGTCGAGGAGCCGC
This sequence comes from Gemmatimonadota bacterium, assembly GCA_028287235.1. GTDB lineage: Bacteria > Gemmatimonadota > Gemmatimonadetes > Gemmatimonadales > Gemmatimonadaceae > JAQBQB01. The sequence goes on from JAQBQB010000023.1 coordinate 14,672, forward strand.
TCCCGATGCCGCGGGCGTTCACCGGTACGTATTCGCCCGACGCGCGCCGCTTCGCGTACGAGGAAATCTCCACCGTATTCATTCCCGCATGGTACGAGGCGAGCATGTGGCGTCACTACCGCGGCGGCCGAACGCATCCGGTGCGGATCATGGATCTCGCAAGCTATGCCGTCGAGAAGCTGCCCTGGAAGGACAGCAACGACAGCGATCCGATGTGGGTGGGTAGCACCGTCTACTTCCTCTCCGACCGCAACTTCGTTACGAACCTCTTCTCCTACGACCTCGGCACGAAACAGCTCAAGCAGGTCACGCATCACGACGACGCCGACATCATGACCGCGTCGGCCGGCTCCGACGCGATCGTCTACGAGCAGGGAGGCACGCTCCATCTGTTCGACGCGAAGTCCGGCCAGGACCGCGCGCTCCAGATCGACGTCGTCGGCGATTTCCCCTGGGCCCGGCCGCAGCTCAAACGCGTGGGGAGCATGATCCGCGAGGCGTCGCTCTCGCCCACCGGCGTGCGCGCCGCCTTCGAGGCGCGCGGCGACATCTTCACCGTGCCGGCCGACAAGGGCGACTATCGCAACCTGTCCAAGACGCCCGGCGCGCACGACCGCAATCCGGTGTGGTCGCCCGACGGGACACAGCTCGCGTGGTTCTCCGACGCGAACGGCGAAGATCGCCTCATGATCGGCGACCAGCTCGGCCTCACGCCGGCGCGAGCGATCGCGCTGCCGGCCACCGCCTACTTCTCGAATCTCTCATGGTCGCCGAACGGCAAGACGCTGGTCACCGACGACAACCATCTGAGCCTCTGGACGATCGACGTCGCCAGCGGACGCGCGACCAAGCTCGATAGCGACACTTACGCCACGCCCGGCCGCGACTTGGACGCTACCTGGTCGCCCGACTCGCGGTGGATCGCCTACTCGAAAAGCCTCGACAGCCACCTGCGCGCAATCTTCGTCCGCTCGCTCGCCGACGCCCAGTCGAAGCAGCTCACCGACGGACTGGCCGACGCCATCTCGCCGGCGTTCGACGCGAGCGGAAAGTATCTCTACTTCCTGGCGAGCACGGATTACGGTCCGCGCACCGGCTGGGTCGAGATGAGCGCCGTCGACCGCCCGGTGCGCCGCTCGGTCTACCTCGCCGTGCTCTCGGCCGGCGAGCCGTCGCCGCTGCTTCCGGAATCGGGCGACGAGGCCGCCGGCCCCGTGCCTCCGAAGTCGAAGCCCGACTCGGTCGTCCGCATCGACCTCGCCGGCATCAATCAGAGAATTCTCAGTCTCGAAGTTCCGCCGGGCGATTACAACAGTCTCACCGCCGGTCCGGCGGGCATGGTGTTCTACACCGAGCCGGGGCTCGACGTCACCGGGCGCGGCGGCGCGGGCCTTCGCCTGCAGCGCTACCAGCTCAAGGATCACGCGGCCGCGACGTTCCTCGACGGCGTTCGCTCCTACACCTTGTCCGGCGACAGGAAGAAGCTGCTGTACTCGGCCGGCGGCGGCGCTGGCGCGCGCTGGGGCATCGTTCCCACCGCCGGCCCGGCAAAGGTCGGCGACGGAGCCGTCAACGTGGCGCAGCTCGAGAGCTGGGTGGACCCGCGCGCGGAATGGGCCGAGATCTTCCGCGAGTCGTGGCGCAACCAGCGCGACTTCTTCTACGATCCCAAGATGCACGGCGCCGACTGGCAGGCGGTGTCGGCCAAGTACACGCCGCTCCTACCGTACGTGAATCACCGCTCCGATCTGGGCTACCTCATCGCGCAGACCGGCGGAGAGCTGGTCGTGGGCCACTCGTATCTCGCCGGCGCCGGCGACGTGCCGAGCGACCCGCCGGTCGCCGTAGGCCTCCTGGGAGCCGACTACACGGTGGAGAACGGACACTATCGCATCCATCACGTCTACACCGGCGAAAACTGGAATCCGGAGCTGCGCGCCCCACTCAGCGCGCCGGGCATTCAGGTGACCGAGGGCGACTATCTACTCGAGGTCAACGGCCGGCCCATCGCGCCACCGATGAACGTGTTCCAGGTCTTCGAGGGCACGGCCGGCCACCAGACCGTGCTGCGCGTGAACAGCACGCCGTCGGCTGAAGGCTCGCGGCTCGTGACCGTCGTGCCGACGCCGAGCGAAGATGCGCTCCGCACGCGCGCGTGGATCGAAGACAATCGTCGCAAAGTCGACGAGCTGTCGGGAGGCAAGCTGGCGTACGTCTGGCTGCCGAACACGTCGATTCCCGGCTACACCGCGTTCACACGATACTTCTACGCGCAGCAGGACAAGGATGGCGCGGTGATCGACGAGCGGTACAACGAGGGCGGGCTCGTCGCCGACTACATCGTCAATGAGCTGGATCGAAAGCCGATGGGCTACTTCGCATTGCGCGGCGGCAAGTCGTGGACGAGTCCCGGCGCGGGCATCTTCGGACCGAAGGTGATGCTGATCAACGAATCCGCCGGCTCGGGCGGCGACGCGCTGCCGTACTATTTCCAGATCCGTCATATCGGCCCGCTCGTTGGCACGCGGACATGGGGTGGTCTCGTGGGCACCACGGGCGTTCCGCCGACGATCGACGGCGGCGGGATCACGGCTCCGGGCTTGGCATTCTATGACTCTCAGGGACGTTGGGCGATCGAGAATGAAGGCATCGCGCCCGACATCGAGGTGGAGAACACCGCCGCCGACGTCATCAAGGGACATGATCCGCAGCTCGAGCGCGCCGTACGCGAGGCGCTCAGGCTGCTCGAGCAGAGTCCTGTGAAGCACCTCGCCAGGCCGGTGCCGATCGACCGGGCGTCGAAGAAGCCGAACTGACCGCATTCTCCGCCGGAGCTCTCATGCGCTCGTCCACGATCGTACGCGCCGCGGCGCTCGCCACGCTGGCGCTGGCGCTGGCGTCGAACGTCTCACGCGCCGCCGCGGCAGCCACGCGCTTCGAGATCCGCGTCGCGCGGGGTGCACACGCGGCACCGATCACCGGCCGTCTCATTCTCGTGCTGGCGAAGACGGCGACACCCGAGCCGCGATTCGCCATCTCTGCGCGCGGTCCGGCCATCTTTGGCGTCGACCTGGACCAGCTCGCTCCCGGCCAGCCCGCCGTGGTCGACGAGCGCGCGCTCGGCTTTCCACGGTCCATCGCCGACCTGCCACCGGGGGATTACTACGCGCAGGCGGTGATCAATCTGTACGAGCAGGTGCGCCGCGCCGACGGCAAGACCATCTGGGTGCACATGAATGACGGCGCGGTCGAGTTCTTCAGCATCGCGCCGGGCAACCTGTACAGCGAGCCGCAGCTCGTGCACATCGGCGGCGACGGCGGCGGTGTCGTGACCATCGAGATCGCGCACGTCATTCCGCCGGCCGCGCGACCCACCGACACCGAGTGGCTCAAGCACGTTCGGATTCAGAGCCCCATGCTCACGAAGTTCTGGGGACGGCCGATCTACGTGCACGCGCACCTGCTGCTCCCCAAGGGCTACGACCAGCACCCCGAGGTCTCATATCCGAGCATCTACACGCTCGGCCATGGCGACACGCCGCTGTCCTTCTCGACGACGCCGCCGCGCAACGGCGCACCGAACGCGATCAATCCCGTGACGGGTCTCGAAAGCGGGTACGCGACCTATCAGGCGTGGAGCTCCGACGCATTTCCGCGCGTCATTGCCATTACGCTCGAGCAGCAGACGCCCTACTTCCCCGACTCGTACTCGGTGAACTCGGCGAACAACGGTCCGTACGGCGACGCCATCGTGCAGGAGATAATTCCTTATCTCGAAGAGCATTTTCGTATCATCCGCAAGCCATACGCGCGGCAGCTCGAGGGTGCATCGACAAGTGGGTGGCAGAGCCTGGCGATGCAGCTCCAGCATCCGGCGTTCTTCGGCGGCGCGTGGATCTTTCAGCCCGACCCGATCGATCTCACGCGCTACCAGATGACGGACATCTACAAGGACACGAACGCGTTCGTCGCGCAGACGGGCCCGTTCACCTCCGCCGACCGAGGCTTCCAGCGCACCACCGACGGCCAGGTCGTGATCACGACGCGAGACCTCAGCCGGTTCGAGGCGGTGCTCGGCAGTCATGGGCGCGCCGCCTATCAGCTCGAGGGCTGGGAGGCCGTCTACGGCCCCGTCGGCGCCGACGGCTATCCCGTTCCTCTCTGGGACAAGCTGACGGGAACGATCGACCACACGGTGGCGAGCTACATGCGCGACAACGGCTTCGATCTCCGCGCGTACGCCGAAAAAAACTGGTCGACACTCGGTCCGCAGCTCGGCGGCAAGCTGCACTTCTCGGCCGGCGACATGGACGACTACTGGCTCAATCTCGCCGTCTACAAGTTCGAGGATTTTCTGAAGAGCACCACCGCCCCGCACGTCGACGCCGACTTCACGTATGGCCGCCCGATGAAGGGCCACAGCTGGCACCCCACGACGTGGGCCGATTTCATTCGCAGAGCGTCGGCGGCCATCGCCGCCGCGGCACCGGCGGGTGAGAATTCAAGGGCTTGGCACTACTGAGGAGCGATCCGATCAATTCGGATTGATCCAGTTCGATCAAACCTCATCGTGACGGTGACACCATGACCCAACTCGAGCAAGACGTTCGCTTTCTCAAGCGCTATGCGGCGGTGACGACCGCATTGATGCTCGTCGCCACGGTGGCCGCGTTCACGCGCGCGCCCGCGCACGAGAAGTTCACCGAGATCGACGTGGAGCGCATCAACATCGTCGAGCCGAATGGGGCGTACCGCATGGTGCTCTCGAACCGCCCGCGCTCGATCGGTCCGATTTACAAGGGCAAGCCGTTCGGCTACGAGGGTGGCGGCCGGCCGGGGATCATCTTCTTCAACGACGAAGGCACCGAGAACGGCGGGCTCACGTTCACCGGCCAGCGCGGCGCCGACGGAAAATACCAGTCGTCGACGCACATGTCGTTCGACCAGTTCAATCAGGATCAGGTGCTGAACCTCGACTACGCCGACAACAACGGTCAGCGCCGCGTCGGCTTCTCGGTCAACGACCGTTCCGAGGACGACATCCACGACATGGTGATGCGCCGCGACTCGATCATGAAGCTCGCCGACACGGCCGCGCGCTCGGCGGCGCTTCGCCAATGGGCAGCCCCGCGCAATGGCGTGCCGCTCGTCGCACAGCGTCTCTTCGTGGGCCGCGATCCCGCGAAGTCGGCGATCGTCAACCTCGAGGACCGGAACGGCAAGTCGCGCCTGCGGCTCGTCGTCGACTCACTCGGCGCGGCACGCATCGAGTTTCTCGATGCGTCGGGCCGGGTGACCAACACCCTGTCGGATGCGAGCAAGCCTCGGTGATTGAACCGCGGTCGATCCAACTCAGCTAATCGGTCCACCCCACATCGCCGCGGCAATCTCGCCGAGGGCCTGGCCAACCAGCAGCGCCGCATCGCCCGGATAGTTCGGCGGGAACGGGACGCGATTGGCGTAAATAGCAAACGCTAATCTCTTCCCGGAGCTGGTCGTCATGTAGCCCGCCAGCCCTTTGCCGGTGACGATCGTGCGCCGGTTGAGGGGATCGAACACCGAGAACGTGCCCGTCTTGGCGAACACGTGACCGGCCGCCGGCGCCTGCGCCTGGATGTTCCAAAGCGTGCCGTCGCGCCCCAGAATCGGCAGCGCCTTGCGGAAGAGCGCCGTGTCCGGACGCGTCGCCATATAGGCGAGGTACTGCGCCATGAACGCCGGCGAGTAGAACGCGCCCGGCGCGCCGCCCGCGCCGTCGCCTTGCGCGGCGGCCATGAGATCGAGCCCCGCACGCTGCAGGAAATCATGCTCGGCGTCGAAGCCTGCCTGCACTGCGCCGCGACCGGGCGTGTGGCCGGCGATCGCGCCGACGACGTACGGCATCATGCTGGCGTGCAGGTTCTGGCTCACCTTCAAGATGACCTTCACCGCTTCGGCCAACGGCAGCGACACGTGCTCGGCGACGCGCGTCGAATCACCGTAGCCCGTCGCGAGCCGAGCGAAGTCGACGTGGTCGCTCGCTCCGCCCTGCACCGTGATGCCGCGCTCCTTGAGCGCGGCCACGAACGCTCGCGCCGCCATCTCGGACGGGCTGTCGACGGGTACGCTCATGACGAGCGGCGCGCCGCCCGCGGCGTACGACCCCGTGAGCCGCACCGTCACCACACCGCTCGCTGAATCTCGCGTGATCATGCGCCGGAGCGCCGGTGTGGATCCCGGCGCACCGGTCTTCAGCTCGTTGGTGAGTCGAAACAGTCCGAGGTCGGGCGACACTCGCACGCTCACTGCATCACCCGCCTTCGCGCCCGGCGCGATGAGCAGATCCACGACATTGTCGTTGACGACGATCGGCGAGATGACGACCCCCGTGCCCAACTCCCGCTCGCCCTGCGGGAACAGACTGACGTCGACGAGCACGCGTCCGTCGACCTGCTTGATCCCCTTCGCCGCGACCTGCCCCGCGAGCTCGCGCAGCACCGCGAGCGGATCGCCGAGTGCCTTGGCGACGGAGTCGCCGCGTCCGGCGTACGAGTGATCTTCGTTCGTGAACCCGAGCGTGTCGCCGAACGCGCGGCCGGAGAGATTCGCGTCGCCGCTGCCGACGAGCACGAGATCCCCCTTCAACACGCCGCCCGTGATCGGACCGGTGCGATACACCGGTGTATGAAACCGGTAATCGGCGCCAAGCAGACCGAGCGCGGTGCCGGTGGTGAGCAGCTTCGTCGTCGAGCCGGGAGTGAAGAGCTGCTCGGCGTTCAAGCCGTACACCATCTTCTTGGCGTCGAGATCGTACGCCGCCACGCCGAAGGTGGCGTGGATCAGCTCGGGGCGGCTTTGGATTTCGGCGATCTTCGCCGACAGCGCCTGGTTCTGCGCCGGCAGCGTCTGAACGGCGGCGAGCGCGATCGTCGCGCCGAACGCGACACGTCGGGTGAAGTACGTCATCACATCGCTCCCGGCCCGCGGAGGGCCCGTCCGGCTTTCGCGCCGGTGTGTTTGCCGTGGTCGATCGTCACGACGCCGTTGACGAGCACCCACTCGATGCCCGTCGGGAATTCCATCGGCTTCTCGTACGTCGCCATGTCCTGCAGTTTGTCGAAATCGAAGATCGTGACGTCGGCCCAGTTCCCCACCGCGATGGTTCCACGGTTGGCGAGCCGCATACGCGTGGCGGGCCAGCCGGTCATCTTGCGGATGGCCTCGGGAAGGGTGAGCACGTGCCGCTCCTTCACGTACTTGGCGATCACGCGCGGAAAATTTCCGAAGCTGCGCGGGTGCGGCAGCCCGGTCTCGTCGGGCACGCCAATCTGCGCGACCGCCCCGGCGTCGCTGCCGATGCTCGTCCATGGAAAGCGCAGTGCCGTCTCGATGTCCGCCTCGCCCATCATGTGATAGATCGCCATGACGCGGCCGCGGCCCTGCGACACCAGGTCCCAGGCGGCGTCCTGCGGCTCCTTGCCCATCTCCTTCGCGATCTGCGTGATGTTCTTCTGCTCGTACTTCGCGTTGGCCGGGTTGCGTGCGTTGACGAGCACCACACCGTCCCACCCGCCCGCGGCATCGATGATGTTCCACCAACCGGGCGAGCCGGTCGTGATCTCGCTCTTGAGGCGTGCGCGAATCGCCGGATTCGCCAACCGCGCCTTGAGCGAATCGGTCCCACCCTCGTGTGCCCAGCTCGGGATGGTCGCTTCGAGCCCAGTGCCGCCCGCCGTGTAGACGTAGAGATCCGCGGCAACGTCGACGCCGCGCGCCCGCGCCGCGTCGACCGTCTTGCCCACGGAGTCCATGAGGATTCCCCAACTGGGCCGGTCGCCCACCTTGAGATGGAACACCTCGACCTGCGCGCCCGAGCCTTCGCCGACGGCAATGGCTTCTCTGACTGCGTCGACGACCTCCTTTCCTTCGCCGCGAATGTGGCTCGCGTACGTGCCGCCGTATGCCGCCGCGGCCTTGGCGACCTCCACCAGCTCGGCCGTGGTGCTGTAGCTCGACGGCGGATAGATGAGCGCCGTCGTCATACCCATCGCGCCGCCGCGCATCGCGGTGTCCATGATCGCGCGCATCCGCGCCAGCTCGGGCGCCGTCGGCGCGCGTGCCGATTGGCCGAGCACGGCAACGCGTGCCTGCGTCTCGCTGAAGTAGCTGCCGAAGTTGATGCTGATGCCGCTCTTCTCGAGGTTGTCGAAGTACTCGTGAACGCGCGCGGCGGGCACCGGAGTGCCGCCCTCGCCGCCGATCGCCGTCGTCACGCCTTCCTGCAGCTTGTTCTCGGCGCGTCCGTTGCGCGGCAGCACCGAGCCCGATTGGTCCATCATGTCGATCCAACCCGGGCTCACGTACTTGCCCTTCGCGTCGATTTCCTGTTTGCCGCGCGCGGCGATCTTCCCGATCTTGGCGAAGCGTCCGTCGCGAATTCCCACGTCGGCGAGAATCCACGGATTCCCTTCTCCGTCGAGCACGCGGCCGTTGCGGATCACCACGTCGTAGGTCGAGTCGGCGCGCGGAGCCTGCGCCGCGGCGGAGAGTGCGGCGCCGCCGATCAGAGCGAGCGATGACGCGAGAGTGCAGACACGCATGTGGATGATCTCAGGGTGAGGACTGTGAAGCGCCGACGCGCTTGAACTCGTCGACGTCTTCGTTGCGCAGGGCGGCGGGCGTGAGCGACTGCCAGAGCTTGAGCGACGACACCTGGCCGACGGGATTGACGACGAACGTCACGAGGCCCGTGCCCTCGCGGCGGTCGCGCCACGTGATCTTGTAGCTGTCGTTCGCCCAGTGCTCGAGGTCGCCGGTGAATCCCGAGCCGAAGTGCAGCACTTGATGGCCGCCCTCCGCCGCGACGTGCACGTCGCCATACATCTCGTTGGTGTACTGTCCAACGAAATGCTCCGGCGACACGGAGGACCGCGTGTCCTTCGGGCGCGCCGCGTCGACCAGCTTCGCGGCGGCAGCCTGTGCGGCCTCCTGCGCCCTTGTCTGCGCGAGCATGATGCCGCTCCAGTCGCGCGCCGGCGCGCCGAGGTAGGCGTCGACCACCCGCCGTGCGATTGCGGCGAACGTGTTGTTGTGCCCCTCGGTGTTCGTGAGGATCACGATGCCGAGCCGCCGCTCGGGAATCAGCGTCACCTGCGAGAGCATGCCGTCGATGCCGCCGGTGTGCGACAATACCTTGACGCCAAGGTAATCGTACATCCCGATGCCGAGCCCATACGCGTGAAAGTGCGTCGAGGGCGAGAGGGAGTCGTCGGCGCTGGGAACGATCGTCTGCGGCGATTCGATCTCGCGCAGCGTGGCCGGCTTGATGAGCTGGGTCGTTCCCACGCGTCCGTTGGCCAGCAGGAAACGCAGCCACTGCGCCATGTCCAGCACGTTCGAGTTGATCGACCCGGCCGGTCCAATGTTGTCGATATTCCGCCAGGGAATCGGCGTCGCCGCTGCCCCGTCCGATAGGTGCGGCGAGGCGAGGTTCGTCTGCCCGGCGAGCGCGCGCACGGTCGTGCTGCTCAACGTCATGCCGAGCGGGCGGAAGATCCGCTGCGTGACGAGGCTGTCCCAGCTCGTCCCGCCGGCCGCGGCCGCCGCTTCGCCGGCCGTCATGACCATGACGTTCTGGTAGCCGTACTGCGAGCGGAAGCTGCTGTTCGGCTTCAGGAACCGAATGCGCCGGATGATCTCGGCGCGATCGAACGGGGACGCGTACCAGAGCATGTCGCCCCGGCGTCCGAGGCCGCTCCGGTGTGATAAGAGATCTCGTATCGTCATCTCTCGCGTGACGTACGGATCGTACATCTGGAAGCCCGGGAGAAATTTCGTCGCGGGATCGTCCCACTTCATGCGGCCGGCGTCGACCATCATGCCCGCGACGGTCGAGGTGAAGAATTTCGAGTTCGAGCCGATCGCGAACAGCGTGTGAGCGTCGACCGGCGCCGGCTTCCCTGCTTCGCGAACACCGAACCCCTTGGCGTACACCACCGAATTGTCTTTCACGATGGCGATCGCGAGCCCGGCGATTCCCCACGTTTTGACTGCGTCCTGGATGTAGGCGTCCAGGCCGGCGAGCGGCACCGGTGCCGCCGACGCCTGCTGAGCAAGCGCCGGAGCCCCCACCGCCATGAAGGCGGTGAGGGCCAGGTATCCGTGCAACGTCCGTAAACCGCGGCGCTGCATCTGTGCTAGGTGATGCTCGGATTGTTGAACCGTTCCACGTCCGGCAATGGGAGGCAGGTCGTGTTGCCGTACGTGCCACCCACTCGCGGGTAGGTGGTGCCGATCGCCGGCACGAGCGTCAGGCTGAACCGCTCGATGTCGTAGTTGCGGAACCCTTCGGCGAACAACACACGCCGGCGCTCGTCGATCACGAGGTTCTTGATCGACGCGGCATCGGTGCCGCCGGTGTACGGCTTGAGCGATACCGTGGCGCGCATCGCATTGATGATCGTCACGGCACTCGCGCCACCCTGCGCCTCGGCGAGGATCAACTGCGCCTCTTCGTACCGCGCCAGGGGAAGCGGGATCGCGTCGCCCGCGGCCGTCGTCGCCGCCGAAAACTTCTTGGGCACGGAGATGACGCTCTTCGAGTCGGCCGGACGAACCGCGGTCACGACGACCGCCGACCGAGGATCGGCCTCGCCGTTCTCGGTCAGAAGATTCAGCGACACCGGCTCGACCGTGTAGTTGCCGGTCTGCTGCGTGACGGCGAACACGCGGTTGTACCGCCGATTGTCCGCGGCGTCCGTGTTCGAGTTATAGACGAAGCCCTTCGGAACGAGCTGCGCATCGGCGATCGCGCCGGCCGAGTTGCCCTGGTAGAGTCGCATCCGCGCACGTCCGACGTACGCCGCGGTGACGACGTTCGTGAGGCCGGCGGTCGTACCGAACGTGATCGCGTCCGTGAAGCGTTTCTCGGCGAGCGCGAACATGCCCTTCTGATCGACGGCCGGACCGAGGTCGAAGGCCGCCTGGCACATCGACATGCCCAACATTCCGTAGGCGAACCCGTCGTACAGGCTTGCCTGCGCGAGCAGCGCCGTCCGATTCGGCACCTGCGCGTCGCTCCACGCGGTGAGCTTGTTGATGGCGTTCTCGTTGGAGAAGCGCGCGGTGGACAACGGCGTGTAGATCCCGGGGCCCTGGTTGCTCGTGCAACCGCTGGTGCCGTAGATGCCGTTGGTCTGGGTGTTGGCGTCGCGGCGATCGTACGGCCATTGCGCGGCGCCCAGTTGCGAGTCCGCCAGATCGTCGGAGATGATGCCTTCGACGACGACGGCCGCGCCGATGGCGCATTCGAAGTCTCCGATGGCGCTGTTCACCATCAGCGTCGCGCTGGTGGGTTGATCGAAGATCCCCACGGGCACGCTGTTCGGCGACGTGACGTCGAGATATCGGCTCGTGCTACAGGCGGCGAGGACGACCGCGCCTGCCGCGACGGCGACTTTATTTGAGAGTCTCATCATTTGAGTCCGTATGGTTGGTTTTAGTAATTCACACGAACGGTGAACACGAACGAGGCCATCTGCGGATACTCGGCCTGGTCGGTGAACGAGGAGCTGCCGGAGACGAACTGGCTTTCCGGGTCGAGGCCGGTGTACGGCGTCCAGGTGTGGAGGTTCCGACCCGACGCCGTGAGCACGAGGCCGTGCGCGTTGATCCGGCTCGCGAAGCGGTCCGGCACGTCGTACGACAGCGAGATCTCGCGCAGCTTGGCGTAGTGCGCATCACGAATCACGAAATCGCGGAACGTGGAGTTCTGGTACTGCGCCAGCTGGATTGGATCGGTGTTGGCCGGCTGCACCACCTCGAGACAGGTGAGGAACACCTGGCAGCGGATGCGGAGATTGTTGTCCAGCCGCTTGAAGCCCGTCGCGTAGTCGATCATCCCGTAGATGCGGATGTTGTTGAAGACGCGAATCGTATTGGTCCATGACCCTTCCGCGGCCGGAATCGTCCGTCCGAGGTAGACTTTCGGGGCCTGGATGATGCCCGCTGCGTTGAAACACGGCATCGAGCCGCCGGCGCCGTTGTCGCAGGTGATGCTGGTCGCCTTGTGCGTCGTCGGATCGACGGTGGCGGAGAGCACGTGGTAGGAGAACCACGACTGCGGCGCGTACCCGATGCGATGCGACGTCGAGCCAAGGTCGATCGTCGTGTCCTTGCCGTTCAACCGTTGGATCTTCGCGCTCGTCGTTCCAACGTTGAAGTTCATGTCCCAACCGTAGCTCCTCCGGTTCAGGAGCTGCGCCTTGAGTCCCACCTCGACGCCTTGCTTCATGATCTGGCCGGCGTTGAAGAACTGCGTGCTTGCGCCGAACCCGCTCGACGGTGCCACGTTGCGCGAGAGGATCGCGTCGTGCGATACGTCATGGTAATACGTGAAATCGATGCCGAACCGGTCGCTGAACATGGCCGACTCGAAGCCGAGCTCCGTGCCGAGCACACGCTCCGGCTTGAGGTCGGGGTTGCCGAAAGTGCTCGGCGTGAGCACGGCCTGGCCGCCGGGGCCGGCCACCGGTGACAGCGTGCGCAGCGCGGTGTTGTAACCGGGCTGCTGGCCCGAGCCACCGTACGCGCCGCGGAGTCGCAGGCTGTTCAGGAATGACGGCATGTGGCGCTGGACCATCGGGGCTTCGCTCGCCACCCACGAGAGGCTCGCCTTCGGATAGGTGACCCACTTCACCTGGCTGCCGAACGCGCTGTTGTTGTCGACGCGCGCCGCACCGGTGAGGAAGAGCTGGTCGTGCCAGCCGACTTCCTCCTGCGCGAAGAATCCGAGGGTGTTGTTCTGCGTGTTGTTCGAGTTCGCCGGCTGCTTGAGACCGGCCGACGAGATCGTTTGAAGGCCCGGCGCCGGAAAGTGATCGCCCTCGGCCGACAGGAAGGTGTTGTAGTTCGTGTAGTACTGGGCGCCGAACGACGTCTTCGACGTGGTCGTCGAGGTCAGGTTGAAGTTCGCCGAACCCGCGTAGTCGTAGGTGTTGTAGAACGCCTGGTGGTGCTGCTCGTAGCGATATCCGTCGAAGTTGGTGCCGGCGAAGAACGCGAGCGTGTCGTTCGTGAGGTAGGGCTCGAACTGCACGTCGCCCTCGAGCGTGTAGTCGGTACCCACCGCCACGCGGTTCGACAGCCAGGTGAACGGGTTGTAGCGCAGCGTGATGCTGCCGGTGAAGCGGTTGAGATCCTGCCAGTATTGCGTGGAGCGGTAAGCCTCGGGCGGTGCGCTGTTGAAGCCGCGCCCCCATCCGCACCCCTTCGCCGAGCTCGCGGTACAGAACTGCGCGAGGTTGGCCGGGTTCGAGTACAACGATCCCCACAGGCTACCACCGCAGCCGGCTTCGCAGCTCAGGTTCGTGCGGCTCTTCACGTAGCCGACGCTCGACTCGAGCGAGAACTTGTCGCTCGGCGTGACCGAAAGGTTCGTGCGCGCGCCCTGCTGGATGCGCTCGTTCGCGTAGTCGACGCCCTGGTTGTCGTTCCACTCGCCGGAGGCGAAGAAACGGAACAACGGCGTTCCACCGCTCACGTTCGCCGCGTAGTTGTGGATGCCGCCGTCGCGGAAGAGCGGCGTGCCGCGAGCCGCTTCGGTCTTCACGACGTTCACGCTGTACAACTGCTTGTCGGCGGGGTTGATCCAGTAGTTGGTTGGAATGCGGTTTTCCGCATCCATGAACCAGTTCGAGCCTTGCTTCACCGTGAACGCGTACTTCGTCGCGCCCGCGGCGCCCTTCTTCGTGATGATGTTGATCACGCCGCGCGCCGCCTCGGTGCCGTAGAGCGTGGAGGCTGCCGGTCCCTTGAGCACCTCGATGTTCTCGATCTCTTCCGGATCGAAGTCATTGAGGCGCGAGATGACGCCGGAGCTGAACGCCTGCACCGTGATGCCCGTTCCCGTCTGGTTGTCGACGCGAACGCCGTCCACATAAATGAGGGGGTTGCTCGACAGCGAGAACGTGCCGACGCCGCGCACACGAACCTGCGAGCCCGCGCCCACCTGTCCCGTGCCCGGCAATATCGCGACGCCCGGCGTGCGGCCATTGATCAGGCCTTCGACGCTCGGTACCGCCATCTTCGACATGACGTCGACGGCGTCGACGTTGGCGACCGACGTACCGATCGCGCGTTTTTGCTCGCCGCCGGCGGTGCCGGTCACGACCATCTCATTCAGCTCGAGCGCGCGCTCGGACAGCGTGATGCGCACGTCGGTCGCGCCGACGCGAACGCTCTGCGAGTCCGGACGAAAGCCGAGGATTCTCGCATGGAGCACGACCTGCGTTCCAGTGACACCGGTGAGACGAAAGCGGCCGCTCGCGTCGGTCACGGCGGCGTGGCCCGGTTGGCCTCCCACCGTGATCTGCGCATTCGGCAGCGCCCGCTGCGAACCCGACACGACGACCGTTCCAGCGATGACATCCTGTGCGGATAGTCGCTGCGGCATCGTGAGGAGCAGCGCGATCATCGAGAACGCTGTCCAACACGCGCGATTCCTTGCAACGCTTTTCATAGTGCGCCTCCACGTGGGGATTGTGCCTGCACCGACAACTGCTCGAAAGTGAGGTTTCCGATCGGGTAACTGCGCCAGTCCTGATAGTCGAAGTGCCACCATTCCGCCTCGTAAACGTTGAAGCCCTGTGCTTCCATGGCGTGACGGAGAAAATCGCGGTGCCAACGCTGCAGCGACGTCGCCCCGGGATAGATCGGAAAGGACCGATCCGTCATCTCGTCATATCCACCCGGCATGTTGATTGGCTTGCCGGTCGCCAGATCGTACAGCGTGAGGTCCACCGCGCACCCGCGGTTGTGTCGCGAGCCCTGCGACGGATCGGCCACGAACACGTGCTTGTCCGGCGGCGTGCCGTCCCAGAACATCTTCGTCACGTACCATGGGCGATACGCGTCGTGGATCAGCAGTCCGTAGCCGAGCTTCCGCAGCTCGGCCGAGGCGCGCACGACCGCCTCCGCCGCCGGTCGCTGCATGAATGCGTGCGACGACGTGTAGAATGGCGTGCCCATGAAGTTGTTTGCCGTCGCGTAGCGGATGTCGTACTTGATCGTGGGATCGAGCCCGCGCAGCTCGACGAGATCCGGCGTCCGCAGCGGCGGCTCCTTGGGCGGCGTCGACGCGAGCGCCTCTTTCCGCAGTACCGCCGGATCGCGCACGGCCTTGATGCGATAGTTCACCGCATCGTTGTCGCCCGGCAGCGGACGGCGCTTGAACGCCACCGTCGCCGCGACCGCCGCGGTCGCCTTGCCGTCGGGCCCGCGGCGGAAGACAATTTCTTGTCCGTCGTACAACCCCGACGCCGGAAAGCGATAGACGTCGCGCGAGACGCGCTCGAGCGGATACTCGAAGAACCACTCGATCAGCGCGTTGAGCTTTCCGTCCTTCTCGCGGATGTACAAAATGTCGTGGTCCCACCCGTACTCGCCGACGAGCGACGCGAATTCGCTCGACGCGGCGGCCGGCCTGGATGCCACCACCGGCACGATGCGGGCGTCGGGCGTCGGCTCACGCGTCAGGGTATCGCGCCCCACCACGATCCGTCTGCCGCCGAGCAAACGGACGCGCTGCCCATACGCGAGCCGGTCGTCCACGATGAGCTCCTCCGGCCCGCCCGAGGCTAGCGTCACTCCGCGCTCGGCCGACGGCACGCGCAAGTCGCCGCGAAAGCCGCCGCGTCCGGGGATGAGCGACAGACGTCCCTCGAACTCCTCGAGGTCCACCGCGTTCGTGGCGCTGGAGTATCGTCCCATCAGCGCCAGCGCTCTGGCCGGAGCGAGCGGCGACGTCGTGTCGATCGCGGCGATCGGCGTGGCGGCGCGTGCGTCCAACATCAGCCGCAGCGCGGCGGCGCCGATGTGCTCTGTCACCGCGTTGACGCCGTCGAGCGTGGCCGTCACGACGACGCCGAGCGAATCGTCGGGCAACGCCAACAGTTGAGTGGCAAACCCATAGATCGCGCCGTTGTGCCCCACGGTGCGATGTCCGTTCATCTCTCCGATGTCGAACCCGATGCCGAAGCCGCGCGTCGCGTTCGGCGCGGCAAACTGCGGCGTCCACATCGAGTCGAGCGTCGCCTTGGCGAGCACGCGCTCGCCACCCGGCGCGACGCCGCCGGCGAACAGCACTTCCAGGAAACGTCCGAGATCGAGCACCGTGCTGTACATGCTGCCGCACGGTCCCATGCCGAGCTGGAAGGTCGGCGCGTCGAAGCGGCGGCCGTCCAGCGTCCACATGCTCGCCTTCGCGAGGCGCGCCTGGATTTCCGGCAGCGGCCGGAACGCGCTGTGGTCGAGGCCCATCGGCGCGAGCACGGCACGCTCGAGATACGGATAGAACGACTCCTTCTGCGTCCGCTCGAGCACTTCACCGAGCACGGCGATCCCGGCGTTCGAGTACTTGGCGTGCGTCCCGGGCTTGTAGACGAGCGTCGTGTTGTTCAGGCTCGCGACGGTGGCGGCGAGCGACGGCGCTGTATCGTCGAAGTAGTTGCCCACCGGCGGCTCGCGCGTGAGGCCGGCGCGGTGCGAGGTCAGCTCGCGAATCGTGATCTCGCCGCCGAATGGGTTCTTCGGATGGAACTCGGGGAGGTATCGCTGTATTGGTGCGTCTAGGTCGAGTGCGTGCCGCTCGACCAGCCGCATGATGCCGACGTCGGTGAACAGCTTGGACACCGATCCCACGCGATACACGGTGGATGCCGACGCGGGCACGCCCTTGGCCGAATCGGCCCAGCCAAAGCCGCGCGCCCAGACGACGCGCTGGCCCGCGACGAGCGAGATCGAGATCGCCGGAATCCCCTTCTGAGAACGCTCATGCTCCACGAAGGCCGTGAGCGCGCGGGCCACGTCGGCGTACTTCGCGTCGGCACGCACGGAATCCTGCGCCCCCGCCGGCGGCGCGATGCCGAGCACCGCGCCGCACCACGCCGCACATCCGATCGACACGCGCCGAAAAGTCATCTCACTCCCGCCGGTTCGTTGCCCTGGTCCGCGCGAACGCGATGCCCAGGAGTTGCACTGACGATATGCCGCCTGTACCATCGGGGCGGAAGGTCAGTGGAGTGGCCGGCCGCGAGGGATCGGTGCTCACGGTTCGAAAGGTCTCGTATTCCCAGGGCTCGAGGTCTTGCACGGGCTCGTTCACGATCTGCGCTTTGAGAGCGCCGTTCGCGACGGTCACCGTCACCGTGCCGTACGCCGAGTCGACATAGGTGCCCGCGTACCGCTCGAGCGGGAGCGACGGGCGAGCCTGGGTGTTTCGCGCCACCGCCCGGCCCTGATTGGCCCGCGCGGCGTCGGTGAACAGTGTATGCAAATCTGCGCTCCAATCGCGCGACGGCCCGCCGGTGTACAGATCGAATACGCTGTACATCAGCCCGTGCCGCAGCTCGGCGTGATCGAGATTCTCGAGCACGTACACGCCGACCCGCTCGTTCGGCATGAGCCCGATGATCGCGCACATGCCGTCGATGCTGCCGGTGTGCATCCACACCATGCGCTCGCGGTAGTCCTGGAGAAACCAGCCCAGCCCGTAGCTGAAGAAGTCCGGCTTCGCGAGCCGCAGCGCCGGGTACTCGCTCATCGGTGCGCGAATCTGCGGCGACACGAGCTCGCGGAAGGTGGCGGGCGCGATCAGCCGCTTCGTGCCGACGCGGCCGCTGTCGAGCATGAAGCGCATCCACTTCGACATGTCCGTCACGCTCGACCACACCGAGCCGGCCGGAGCGATGTCGTCGGTGGTGCGCACCGGCACGACGCGCACGGTGTCGCGCACGAGCGCGTGCGGCACGGCGACGTTCTCCTTGCCGGCAATCGCCGAGACGAGCGGCTCGGTCTCCGTCATGCCGAGCGGCGCGAAGATGCGCGTGCGCATGAACGCGTCCCACGACATGCCCGATGCGCGCTCGACGATCGTGCCGCCGATGGCGTACATGACGTTCTGGTAGTCCCAGTTCGACCGGAACGACGTTTCGGGCTTCACGTAGCGCAGCCGGTGGATCATCTCCGGCATCGAGTAGCGCCAGCGGAACCAGAGCATGTCGGTGCTCCCCAACCCGGTGCGGTGGGTGAGCAGGTCGCGAATCGTCAGCTCGTGCGACGCATACTCGTCGGCGAGCTGCAGGTCGGGCACGTAATCGGCGACGTGGTCGTCCCACCGCAACTTCCCTTCGTCGATCAACATCGCCAGCGCCGCCGCGGTCATCGCTTTCGTCGTCGAGCCGATGGCGAAGCGCGTGTGCGCGTCGGCGCGGCGTTGCGTTCCCGTCTCGAGCACGCCGTAACCTTTGGCGAAGACGAGCGAGTCATCCTTCACGACGGCGATCGCCAGCGCGGGCACGCGCCAGTCGGTGGCCGCCTTGGCGACGTAGCGGTCGAACGCCGTCCAGTCTGGGGACGCCGGACGTTGCGCGGCCAGCAGCCCGGGCAACACGACCGTCATCGCCAGCGTGGCGCGTCTCACTTTCCACCCCGCACGACGGTCACCTGCACGTACGACGCGGCGTCGCGCGAGCGAAACACCTTGTGCGTCTGCGCCTTGAAGTCCGTGTCCTTCGCCTCGAAGATGTTCGGCACGAAGGTCTGCGGATTGCGATCGATCAGCGGGAACCAGCTGCTCTGCACCTGCACCATGATCCGGTGCCCCTTCTTGAACTTGTAGTCCTGGGTGTGCAGGTCGACGACGTACTGATCGACGTGGTTCGGCGTGATCGGCACCGGCTTCTCGAAGCTCTGCCGAAAACGTCCGCGCAGCACGTCGTTCGCGACCATGAGCTCATACCCACTCATCTTGGGATTCGCCTCGTACGCGTCGGGGTAGACGTCGATCACCTTCACCACCCAGTCGGCGTCCGAGCCCGTGGTCGACGCGAAGAGATGCGCCGTCACGTCGCCGGCGATCACGATGTCGGAATCGAGCGGTGCGGTCTGCCAGCTCACGACGTCGGGCCGGCCCTGCACGAATCGTTGGTCGTCGGCGAGCCAGCGCGACCAAGTCGAGCCGGCCTCCCACGTCGGCTTGATCGGCCGCGCGCGGTAGGGCACCGGGTTCGCCGGATCGGACAGGTACGCGTCGAACGCGTTCGCCGACCGGTCGGCCGGCGCGGTGAACGAAAGGCGGTGGTCGCCCTGGAGATACAGGCGCCGCGGGGTGGCGTTCGCGCTTGGACGCAGCGGCCAGCTGTCGCGCCGCTCCCAGGTGTTGGAGCCCGCCTCGAACGTGGTCGCTTCAGGAAGCGTCAGCTTGCCGATGCCCTTGAGCCAGTACGCGAACCAAGGGGCCTCGATGTTCTGCCGGAAGTCAGGAGCCGTCGCGCTGCCGAAGTCGACCGGGCCGAGCGTTTTGCCGCTCGCGCCGCTCCATCCGCCGTGATTCCATGGACCCACGACGAGATAGTTCAGGTGCTTCGTGTCGTGCTTTTCGAGCAGCTCGTAGATCTTGATCGGGCCGTAGAAATCTTCCTGGTCCCACCAGCCGGCCACGCTGAGCGTGGGCACGGTCACGTGCGTGACGTACGGCGCGACCGCCTGTCGCTGCCAGAACGCGTCGTAGCTCGCATGCGTCGCGAAGTCGTTCCAACTCGGAATCTTGTCGTGCAGGTACTTCTCGTTGACGTGCGCGAGCGATCCGAGCTTGAGGTACCAGTCGTACGTATCGGAGTCGCCGAAGGCGAAGGGCGTTTGCTCCTTGTTCGTTTCCATCATCACGGCGTACTCGAAGCCGTAGCTCAAGCGGAACGCGCCGTTGTGATGGAAGTCGTCGCCGATGAACATGTCGGCCGGCGACGCCTGCGGGGACACGGCCTTGAGCGCGGGGTGCGGGTCGAGCATCGCGACCACGGTGAGCCACCCGGGATACGACACGCCCATCATGCCGACGCGCCCGTTGTTGCGCGGCACGTTCTTGAGCAGCCACTCGATCGAGTCGTAGGTGTCGGTCGCTTCGTCGATCGCTTTGGGGTCGCGCATCTGGCGCATCTGCCGGAGCATCACGAACTGCCCCTCGGATTTGAACCGCCCGCGAATGTCCTGGAACACGAAGATGTAGCCGTCGCGCGCCATCTCGGCGTACGCCCCGGCGAAGCTCCGTTCGCCGCCTTCGATGCCGTAGGGCGTGCGGACCATGACGATCGGGAGATTGCCGGCGAAGCCCTTCGGTACAAAGATATTTGTGTGCAGCTTCACGCCGTCGCGCATCGACACCATGGCCTCCGTCTTGTCGAACGACGGGATCGGCGGCGTACCTTCGGTTGGCTGCTGGGCGTGCGCGGCGCCGGCGCCGAGCGTGGCCGCGGCGCACAGTACGACGGCGAACAGTCGCATATGGAGTCGGATCGGCGGTGTCATGGGACGACCCCCGGAGGAAAAACGACGGGAGCGGGGTTTGCAGTGCGGAGATTGTACACCACAATGGTCCACCACGCAAATCGCACGGACGAAGGCGCGCCGGCTTGGCGGACGGCTCGTCTCCACTACCGCAACTCCGCGTGATGGGTCGGGCGTCACGTGGCTCAGATGACTCACGTGGCCCGCGCCCCGACATCACGCACCTACGCACCTACACAGCGCGCAGCGCCTTCCCGCGCACGATCCCCTCCACCCTCCTGCTGGGATCGAAATACTTCCCCGCCACATCCATCATCGCCCCCGCCGTCACCGCGCTCACCCGCGCATCGTACTCCGCCAGCTCCCGCAACGACCCGAACAAGAACGCATCCACCAGATCCCCCAACACCGCGCCGCCGCTCTGCTGCCGGATCGCGTGCGTGCCGATCGCATACTGCTTCGCGCGCTCGAGCTCCTCGTCGGTCACCGGCTCCTCCCGCAGTCTGCGGAACTCGGCCAGCAATCCCTCGCGCGCGGCGTTCTCCTGTTCGGGGCCGGTCGCGATGTACGCGCCGAACGTGCCGGCGAGCCGGCGGTCCGACGCGAACGCATTCACGGTATAGCAGAGCGACCGCTTGTCGCGCAGCTCGTCGAAGAAACGCCCTCCCAACCCGCTGGCCACGCTCGCGATCATCGCCGCGGCGTAGCGCGCCTCATCGTTGCGCGCCGGTCCGGGGAACAACAACGTGAGCGCCGTCTGCGCGCGATCGCGCGACTCAGCGGTGGTCGTCAATCCGGTTGGCCAGCTCGGCGCCGGTAGTTGGCGCGGCTCCGCATGGCGCAGCGTACCGAACGCGCGCGCCGCGAGCTGCGCCAGCTCGTCGGGGTCCGCGGCGCCAACGAGCGCGATCACCGAGGCCGAAGTGAGCGCGCGGTTGGCGTGCCACTCACGAACGGCCGCGGCGTCGATGCGCCGCAGCGTCTCTTCGGTGCCGCTCGCCGGCACGCCGTACGGATGGCCGGCGAACGCGGCCTGCGTGGCGAGACGCATCGGATAGCGATACATGTCGTCGCGCAGCGTCACCACGTCGGCGATCGCGATCGACCGTTCCGTCTCCAACGCTTCGATATCGAACGTCGGATTCTGCACGACGTCGGCGAGCAGCTCGATCGCCGCGGCGGCATAGCGCGCAGGCACCGACACCGACCATCCGAAGCTCTCCGATCCCACTGCCGCACCCACGCTTCCGCCGAGCATCTCCCCTTCCTCGGCGATTTGCAGCGCGCTGCGCGTGGTGGTTCCCTTGAGCGTCGTGCGCGCCATCAGCGTCGTCAGCCCCGCGAGGTCCGCCGGCTCTTCGCTCGCGCCGCCGAGCGCGAACACGCCGGCGTGCAGCAGCGGGGCGCCTGGCTTGTTCCGAATCGCGATCGGTACGCCGGTCGCCGTGCGGTACACCCGCACACCGTCCTCCTCGCGCTCGAACACCGCCGGCGGCGCCGACGGCAGCACGTGCGCCTGGTACGGCACCGGCGGCGCGAGGGGCGCGGGATGGGGCGCCGCGTCGAGGAACTTCCGCATCGCGTCGGGCGACTCGGCGATCGGCGCGCTCGACTCGGGACGATAGACCACGACGCCCGCGTTGTCGGGATCGAGATAGCGATTCGCGACGGCCACGAGATCGTCGCGCGTCGCCGACATCAGCCGCTCGAGATACCGCTCGCCCATGCGCCAGTCGCCCAACGCCTCCCATTCGGCGAGATAGTTGGCCTGGCCTTCCATGTCCTCGAGCCGGCGAACGAACTGCGACTCGTAGATGCGCTTGGCGCGCTCGATCTCGAGCTCGCCCAGGTCCGCCACGTCGCCGTCGCGAACGGCGCGAAGCTGGTCCCACACCGCGCGCGCTGCGTCGGCCGCGGAGGCGGGCTGCGTTTCGCCATGCACGACGAACACGCCGATGTCCGTCGGCGTGTAGTTGTACGCGGAGATCGACGACGCGAGCCGCCGTTCGCGCACGGCGCGGTACAGCCGCGACGCGCGGCCGCTTCCCATCACCGTGGCGAGCAGGTCGAGCGCGGGCGTGTCGGGATGGGTGGTGCCCGGCGTGCGCCAGCCGAAGGCGACCTGCGTCTGCAGGATGTCGCCGCTCCACTCGCGATAGCGGAAGCCCGAAACGCCTTCCTCGGTGGGCCCGTGGTGGCGCGCCGGCTCGCCCGGCGGCAGCCCGCCGTACTTCTTCTCGACTTCGGCGAGCGCCACCTCGGGGTCGACGTCGCCGACGATTGAGAGAACTGTATTTCCAGGATGATAATAATTCTTGTAGAACGACCAGAGCGCGTCGCGCGTGATCTCGCGCAGTCCGGGCTCGCGGCCGATGCGCCACCGGCGAATGCGGTGCCGGTCGTGCAGCAGCTCGTACAGCGTCTCCGTCGCGACGGCCGGCGGGTTGTCGGCCTTGCGCTTCGCCTCCTGGATGATCACCTCGAGCTCGCGCGCCAGCTCCTCGGCGTCGATGATCGAGCGCGCGTACGCGTCCGCCTGCACGTCGAGGCCCTGGATGAATCCCGACGACGGCAGCACGGTGTAATAGCTCGTGTGGTCGTAGATCGTGCCCGCGTTGAGATAACCCCCCACCGCCTTCGTCTGCTTCGCGATCTCACCCACGCCGCGGCTCGGCGTGCCCTTGAAGTACATGTGCTCGAGGACGTGCGCGATGCCCACGATGTCGTCCGTCTCGTCGAAGTAGCCCGCGCTGACGTAGGTGACGATGGCGACCACCGGCGCCGAGCGATCGCGGCGAACGAGCACGGTGAGCCCGTTGGCCAGGCGCGTTCGAATGACGGACGCAGGATCGATCGAGGACAGCGGAGCGAGTGAGGCCAGTGAAGACGAAGCGGTCACGAAAGTCGGATGAGAGAGCGGTCAGGCTTTGACGAGCGCGCGTTTGCGCAGCGCGACGAGTCCCAACAGAAGGCATGCCACGCCGTAGCAGACCGTCCAAGCTACCCACTTCCCGGGAAACACGGCCGGCGCCCTGGGATCGAATGGGTTGAGGTTCGCCACCCAGTTGTTGACGTCGCTGAACTTCCCGACCGGCGGGAAGAGATATGGTATGAACCGCCTCACTCCGGTGGCCGTCTCCCACTTGCCCCACGCGAGAGTGGCGAGGAGCAGAAAGGCGACCGTCACCAGCCCGTCGTACTTGGTGAGCGCCGACGCGAGAAACAGGACTCCCCCGTACGCCACGAAGCCGAGCAGCAGCCCAACCGCGACGCGCTCGAGATCACCGACCGGATCGAAGTACCCGTACGCCGCCAACAGCACGCCCGCGACCGCGAAATATCCCGCCAAGCGGACGAGGAAGCTCTGCAGGTAAAAGAGCAGCGGATTCAGCGGCTTGGCGAAGAGAAAGCGGACGTAGCCCATCGCGCGGTCGTTGGCGATGATTCCGCTCAGCGCGACAATGGGACCCACCGTGGCGTAAATCGCGAATACATGCATGAAGCTCTGCGCCCGCATTCGGCCGAGGTTCGCGACGAAGGCGCGGTTGCCCATGGCCATTGCTTCCATCGCTCCGAGCTGCATGATCTCGAGCGTGCCCATGAGCCCGAACAGGCCGATCGAGATGACGGCCACATTTATCAGATAGTCGCGAGCTTGCCAGCCGCCGTAGCGGAGCAGGCGGGCGCGACGGCGCGGCAGGGCGGGAACGGTCATTGGGCCACCGCCTCGCGGAACTGCTGCTCGAGCGCCGTGTGCATCGGGGCCACCGACACCACGAGCGTGCCGAGCGAGATCAACTCCGAGATCTGGGCATTCAGCTGCTCGAGCGGCCGCTCGGGAAGATTGAACTCGTGGACGCCCGACGGTACGGCGTCGGGAAACACCGCGGGCACGTGCTCGATCCCCGACGCGACCAACAGCCGGTACGGCGCCTGAACGCCGCCGGCATTCGTCGCCTTCAGGTCGACGACGCGCTGCAGCCGCCCGTGATCGATGATGGCCACGCGATCGGAGATCCGCTGCAGCTCGTCGAGGTTGTGCGACGCGATCACGATCGTCCGGTCAGGCCGGCGCAGCGACGCCACGAGATCGCGAAAGCGCTGCGTCCACATGGGGTCGAGGCCGTGCGTCGGCTCGTCGAGGATGATCACCCGCTCGTCGCACAACAGCGTCTGCGCCAACCCCACGCGCTGGAGGTTGCCCTTTGAGAGTTGTTTAATGAGCTTTTTTCGATGCTCGTCGAGTCCGAGCTGGTCCACCACGCGGTCGACTTCGCGCTGGACGGCCGACGGCTCGACGCCCGCGAGCAGCGCGAAGCGCCGCAGCGCATTCTCCGTGCGCCACGACGGCGGAATGGCCACCAGCTCGGACAGGTATCCGATGCCGTATCGCTCGATGTACGTGCGCGGCCGTTCCCCGTCGATCGACACCACCCCCGACGTCGGCGCCATGTAGCCGAGCAGCAGGCCGATCAGCGTGCTCTTTCCGGCCCCGTTCGGCCCCGCGAGGCCGAGCACTTCGCCCTCGCGAACGGCGAGGGTGAAATCGATGACCGCCGGCACGCGCTTGCCGAGGAGGCTGCGGTACGTCTTGCTGACGGCGGAGAATTCGATCATGGATGCCATCCGCCTGATAGGGCTGGGAACGGCGCTCGAGTTACTTCGGAATCACAGGCGCCGTTCCGGCCGGCGCGGCCGATGCCGCCGGCGTACAGTTGCTCCACGGCCCCGGCCCCGCGCGCGTCAGAAAGCTGGTGGCTTCGGTGGTGCGGCCCAGCTTCATGAGCGTGCAGCCAAGATATCCCTGCGCGGTCTTGTCCGTGGGGTCCGCCTGCACCGCACGCACATAGAAGCGCCGCGCGAGCTCGTAGTTGTTCTGCGCCAGCAGGTTCGCGCCCATCTCCCGCAGGGCGGCCGCATTCGACGGCTCGGCCTGCAACGCGAGCTGCAGCTCCTGCGACGCGAGCGTGAAGTTGCCCACCTCGCGCGCCATGCGCGCCAGGTAGATGTGCGGCAGCGCCGACTTCGGATCGTCGCGCGTCGCCTTGTTGAACGCGCTCACCGCCGCCTCGCGCTGGCCGGCGCGGTACGCGTCGACGCCTTGCTGCAGCGAGCTGCTGCTGCCGCCGCGTCCCAGCGCCAAATACCCGCCGCCGCCGATGAGTACGAGGAGCACCACGCCGATCGCGATCTTTGCCCACATCGGGAATCGACCGTGCGTCGGCGTGCTGGCGATCATCGCGGGCGCGGCCGGAGGCATGGCCGCGGTCACCGGCGGCGGAACGTTCGCCGCGGCGCGCACAGGATCGGCGGCGGGATCGGTCGTCAGCGCGGTGTCGAGCTTGGTCACGGCGACCTTCGCCGCGTTCACGTCGCTGTCGGTGGGGCGATAGCTCGTGCTCTGCAGGCGGTCGTGCACCGCCTGGAACTCAGCGAGCGCGTTGGCCTGGTCGAAGTTGATCGCCTGGCGTTGGCGCGCTTCGCGGATGAGCGTCTGGCCGCTGAGCACCGTGCTGCCCACGAGCGCGCGAAGCGCGCTTTCCACCGCGCTCCACGCGTCGATCAGATCGGCTGCGAGGTCTTCGGAACCGCGATTCGCGTCCAATCGCGCGATCGCGGGCCGCGCCGCATCGAGTGCGGCGCGTGCCTCTCGCTGTGCGGGCGTGATCAACGAACGATCCGGAGCAGCCCCGCTACAGCGCTACCGCGGAGGAAGCTTTCCGCGTCGTGAGTCGGGATGCGAATTCCCGTCTGCCGGAAACCGTGTTGCGACATTCCGGCCATGAACTCTTCCATCGAATGTGCGGGATGACCTGTCTCGTCACGCATGCGCCGTACGATCTCCTCCCAGGACCCGTCGTACTGAGTCCCATCCAACGCGATGATCTGGTGCTCCGGACCGTCGTGCTTCGCGTCGGCGAGCGAGCTGAGCAGCGTTCCGAAGAGCTCGAGCTGGCCCCGAGCCGTTTCAGCGGCCGGTGCAGTATCCGCGCCCGAGCGCGGATCCAGCTCCAACAACATCGTGTCGACGTCGTCGAGATCGCCGGTGAGCTCGGACAAGCGGTCGTCCCAGGGCTTGAGCTCCGGGTCGTTCTCGCCAAGCTGATACAGCGACCGCTTCAATTCGATCAGCCGCCAAATTCCGAGCTCGTCCCAATGGTCGTCGGGATTGGTGCGCTCGAAGTGATAGAGCGCCGCTTCGTACTCGCTCTGGTCGTAGAGAATGTTCGCGAGATAGATGCGCGCTTCCGCGTGGTCGCTGTCCAATTGCAGCGAGCGCCGAAGCGAGCCAATGGCTGCGTCGTCGTCTCCGAGCCGGTGCTGCGTGTAGCCGACGCAGGCGATCGCCTCCGCCGAGTCGGGCATCTGCTGCACCGCAGTCTCGAAGAACTCCTTGCCGGCCTCGAAAAAATCGCTCTTGTCCCGCAGCGATCCCTCGCGGAACAGCGACCGGCCGACTTGCAGCATCAGGTCGACGTCGTCCGAGTATCCGAGCTCGAGGGTGTGACGGAAACACCGCATGGCGGCGTCGTCCTGGCCAAGCTTGAGCATGGTTTCGCCAAGGCCCGCGAGACCGTCCTCGTGCTCGGGCTCGAGCACCAGGGCCTGCTCGAAGCTGCGACGAGCCCAAGCGTATTCTTCGCGCGCAAGCTGGGCGTAACCGATGCCTACGTGCAGCTCGACCGAACTTGGGTAGAGCGTGAGTCCTTCGCGAAGCACGGTGAGCGCGTCGTCGTACTGCCCTTCGTTATAGAGCTGGTGCGCGCGCTCGTCGTACTCCTCGGAACTCAGGAACGGGGTGGCCATCGTCAGCAAGCCTCCAGCTCATGAGGGTACGCCTATAGTACCATCAGCGCACGGCGAAGTTCAATGGGAAAAGCGGCGCGAGCCGCTTGGGAAAAAGATGATTGACTCGGCGGACAGGTGGATGGGTGTGTGGACGCCGTGGTACCGCGTCGTGTCCTGCTTTTCCCTATCCGGCTGTCCGCCGAGTCAACCCGTGCACAGTGAAGTATCGCAGCCCATCCTAGCTTCTCGCGCGCTCGCAACACATTGTTGCAATTTCCGCCGCCAGCGCGGCGTTTTGCTCGAGCAACGCGAGGTTAGCGTCGAGGGAACTCCCTCCCGTTAAACGAGTTACGGCCGCGAGGAGATAGGGGGTTACGGCGGCGCCGCGAATTCCGTCGCGCCGCGCCTCGCTCTGCGCTTCATCGACGGCCGACTCGACGGCAGCTCGGTCGAGGGCGAACTCCGCCGGCGGCGGCTGCACCACGAGCAGCGACTGCGTGCGCCCCAGCGCGCGATGCGCGCGAAACATCGCGGCGATCTCCGCGGCGTCGTTCGCGCGGTACTCGAGGCCAAGCCCCGTTCCGGCGGTGAAGAATCCGGGCAGCTCGTCGGTGCGATAGCCGAGCACGGGGACGCCGAGCGTCTCGAGCCGCTCGAGCGTCGCTGGCAGATCGAGAATGGACTTCGCGCCGGTGCAGACGACAATCATCGGCGTGTGCGCCAGCTCGGCGAGGTCGGCCGACTCGTCGAAGGGCGCGTCGCGATGCACGCCGCCAATTCCGCCCGTGGCGAATACCTCGATGCCCGCGGCGCTGGCCAACGCGAGCGACGCGGCGACCGTCGTCGCGCCGTCGAGTCCCTTGGCCATCGCGAACGGAAGGTCGCGCGCCGAAACCTTCCGCACGCCGTCGCGCATGAGAAATCTCTCGAGCTCGTCGCCCTCGAGACCTACCGCCGGCGTTCCGGCGACGACCGCCGTGATCGCCGCGACCGCGCCGCCGCGCTCGACCGCGCCGACCATGCGGCCCGCGGCTTCGCGATTCTGCGGAATGGGAAGCCCCTGCGCGAGGACGGAGCTCTCGAGCGCGACGACGGGCTTATGGGCGCGGAGCGCGGCGGCGATGCGGGGGAGAACTCTGATGGTGGGGTGCATTTGCTATTGGACGGGCGGCTGGGCCGCCTGTTGGACCGCTGTAACGGCGGAACGAAGTTACAGCGAAGCGCTCACGCGCGCGGAGCGTGCTCCGCGCGTTCCACGCGCTTCACGCGCTTCACGCGCTTCGCCGTGACGATCAGCCGCTCCGGCGCCGTTCCCAGATAGCGAATGGGCCAACAGGTGGTCAGCGTCAGCGTCGCGTCGCTCGTCCTGAATAGCGCAGGATCGTTCTTGCCGATCACGCGCCTGGCGACGACGATCCAGTCCGTGCTCGCGCCGGCCGTCTGCGTCGTCACCGTGTCGCCGATCCTCAACGCGTCGAAATGGCTGAAGTGGCGATCGCGATGGGCGGAGATGACGGAGTTCCCGGGCTCGCCGGGGAACGCGCTTCCGGGGACGTGGCCAGGACCGGCGTTCAGCTCGTCGCCATCGACGCCCTCGAGCACGATGGCGTCGAGTCCAATGTGCGGAATGAGCAGCCGCGCCACCGGCGCTCCGGTCGCGATCGCGTCGTGCGGCTCGGTGCGGAGCGCGACAGAGCGCGCGAGCGCGACCGCCTGTTTCGCCTGCGCTGCGTCCCACTCGGTGCGCGCCTGGTCGGCGCGCACGGCGCCGAGCGTGTAGCGCCCTCCGGCGAACGAGAGGAGCAGCCCGCCGGTGACGACGAGTGCGAGCCCGGCCTGTTTACGCACGCTCACGTATCTCTACGCGCGCACGCGAGCGCGCCGGCCGTGGACCGGCAACCAGGAAGATGCCGAACCCAAGCAGGCCCGCGCCGAGCAGCGCGATGAGCGGCAAGGCGCTCGCGGTTGCCGGCGCGCGTGAGCCGTTTGGCATCGGCGTCGTCGTCGAGAGCGGAGGCATCGCGACCGCGCTCGAGGCCGCGAGTGAGTCGGCCGCGGTTGCCGGAACCGGCGCGACACCGGCCGCCGAATCCACCCACGTCTTCATGTTGGTTAGCTGCATGCTCACGACGCTGTCGGCGCGCGCCTGGGTCTGCGCCACGACGACGGCCTTCACCGAGTCCACGACCTTGTTCTGCGGCGGGATGAACGTGGTGAACTGAGCGCCGGCGATCCGGGGCAGGCCGGCGATGAGCGCGAGCAGGAAGAAACGGCGATACGACATGAAAAACCTCCTCGGGGTATGGTCGAGAAGGGCATACGGCGGGCCACTGAAAAGCAGGGGCTAGGGTTTGGGGTTTAGGGTCTAGGGAAGGTACGTCGCGCCTTTGGCGCGACTTGATGGGTGGACCTTTCGGCATCCCCATACCGCACACCTTCCCTACACCCTATACCCGATACCCTAGCCCCTGGGTTTTGCTGGCCAGGCCGCCACGACAGCCGCGCCGATCTTGCCGAGCGTCACCTGCGCTTCGTTGTCCACCACCCACCGCGTATCGGTGTTCTCCTTCGTGAGCCCGCACGCAACGATCCGCGATTGAAGCCGGAACAGCGCGCACTCCGTTCGTACGGAGTCGGTCGCGCCCGTCTTGTGCGGGACTTTCAACCCGGTGATCGTGCGCTGCATCAGCTCGCCGTCGGCGTTGTTCGCGAGAATGTCCAGCATCGCCGAGTCCGCCGCGGGACTGACGGCTTTGCCTTGCGCGAGCATCTCGAACAGGCGGCCCATCTCGTTCGGCGTCGTGACGCCAAGGCCGTATTTCGCCGAGCTGTCCATCGCCACGCTCGAAATTCGAAGAAAGCTCTTCGAGTGGACCTTCGTATTCTTGAGGCCGAGCGCTTCCATCTTCTGCCAGACGCGGCGAATCACCACGCGGTCGAGCAGCAGGTTGGTCGCCGTGTTGTCGCTGAGAATGATCATCAGGGCCGCGGCGTCGTGCACGCTCAAGCTCATGCCAGGATGCATGAACTGCAGCACGCCGCTCCCCGGCACCTGGTCGATCTTCAGCACCGTGAGCGGATCGTCGAGCGACAGCATCTTCTGTTCGGCCAGATCGTACAGCGTGACGAGGATCGGCACCTTGATCAGACTGGCCGTGGAAAAAGTCTCGTCGCCCCGCAGCGAGAGTCGCTCGCCCGTGTCGAGGTTGGATACTGAGTAGCCAAGCACGCCGTGGTGCGCCGCGGCGATGGCGTCGAGCTGGCGATGCAGCACCGCGGTATCGGCGCGAGTGAAAGTCTTGGGGGCTTGGGCGCGGAGTGAAGCGCCGCAGCACAGTAGCGCAACAATTGTCATCACGAGCTTCATGTAACCGTTCCTCGTTTGGCTTCGAATGGCTTCCAGCTCTCCTCCCGCAACACGCCGTCGATCATGTCCACCACGCGCTCGAGCTCCGCGTCGCTCGTATAGAAGTGCGGACCGATACGGATGCCGGCGCCCGGCCGGTAGTCCACGATCACGTCGTTCGCCAGCAGCGCCTGCGCCACGCCGTACGCGTGCGGCACGTCGAGCGCCACGGTGCCGCCGCGCTGCTCCGCGGCGCGCGGCGCCGTCACCTCGTAGCCGCGCGCGTCGGCGAGCTCGATCAAGCGCGCCGTCTGCCGCACGCTCTTGGCGCGCACGTTCTCGATGCCGGCGCGGCGCACGATGCGCGGTCCCTCGATCGCCGCGAACAACGACGGAATCGGCGGCGTACCGTTGAGCCATCGCGTGATGTTCGGGGCGTACTGCATCTCTTCCTCGAACCCGAATGGACGTTCGTGCGCCTGCCAGCCGGTGAACGACGGAGCGAGCGACGCGGTGGCCTCGGGCGATACATATAGAAAGGCGCCGCCCGGCCCGCCGCACAGCCATTTGAGCACGCCGCCGCTCAGGAAGTCGACGCCGAGCGCCTTCACGTCCACGGGCATCACGCCGACAGAATGGAACGCGTCGAGCGACACCAGTGCGCCCACCTCGCGCGCGCGGCGGCAGATCGCCGCGGCGTCCATGATGAACGCCGACCGAAAGAGCACGTGCGAGATCGCCACGAGCTTCGTGCGCTCGTCGATCGCGTCGAGCACGCGCTGCGTGTCGATGCCGATGCCGTTGTCGCTCGGCACCGCGACGATGCGCGCACCGAGGCGCGTCGCGAGGCCGTCGTAGACGTAGCGCACCGAAGGAAAGTCGAGCTCCGTCATGACGATCGTGTCGCGGCCGCCGGAATAGTCCAGCGCCGAGAGCACCGCCGTCTGCGCGATCGTGACGTTCGGAATCATCGCCACCTCGCCCGGGCGGGCGCCGATGAGCGGGGCGATCTCGTTGCCGACGGACACGGGCATCTCCCACCACCCCTTCGCCCACGCGCGCACGCCCAGATCGGCCCACTGATCTACGTATTCGGCCAGCCGGTCTGGCACGCCGCGCGGCATGGCACCGAGCGAGTTCGAGACGAGATACGTGGTGCGGTCGACGATCGGGAACTCGGCGCGGAAAGCCAGCAGCGGATCCGTCACGCGGCCGCCTCTGGCCGAGTAGCGCGCCGCGATGGAAGGCTCGAGGCGTACACCACCACGGCGACGCCGACCACCACGAGCAGCGCCTTCCAGTCGTCGGCACTCAGGCTCGTGAGCAGCCAGACGATCACCGCCAGCGCAAGCAGCGGCACCGCCGCCGCGAACGGCATACGGAAGGGCGTGCCGCTCTCCTGCACCCCCCGCCGGCGCAGCTCGATCACCGCCGCGCAACACGCCGCATACACCAGCAGGATCGACCCGTTGGCAATGATGGCGAGCTTCTCGAACGTCCCGCTCACCGCGAGCGCGATCACGATCACCGTCTGCAGAATGATGGCGACGTAGGGCGTCCTCGTGC
The DNA here is from genome assembly GCA_028287235.1 of Gemmatimonadota bacterium. Classification (GTDB taxonomy): domain Bacteria; phylum Gemmatimonadota; class Gemmatimonadetes; order Gemmatimonadales; family Gemmatimonadaceae; genus JAQBQB01. The sequence goes on from JAQBQB010000023.1 coordinate 46,692, forward strand.
GCGGATGCACCAGCGCGAGCTGCGCCGGCAGGAAGCCGTCCCGTCCGAATGCGAACAGCATGCGCGGCGCGGCCAGCGTCATGCCGCACACGTAGCCGAACGTCGAGATCGTCATGCCGACGAGGATCAGCGTGCGCCCCGCCGGTCCCATTGCGACGGCCGCGGCTTCGGCGAGCGGCGTCTTCTGTCCCGCGAGGCTCGGGCCGAGAATGCCCTGCGTCACGAGCTGCACGGCGAGATAGAGCAGCGTGACGCCGATCATCGCGATGAAGATGGCGCGCGGCACGGTGCGCGCCGGATCTTCCACTTCCCCGCTCGGCACCAAGGCGGTCTCCACGCCGAGGAACGCGAAAAGCAACACGATCGAGGCCTTCGAGATGTCGCGCAGCCCGGGGGTCGTCGTCCACACGAGATTCTCGCGGTGCACGGCGCCGATCCCCAAGACGATCAGCAGCAACAACGGAACGAGCTTCGCCACGGTCATCACGGCGTTGAACCGATTCGCGCCGCGCACGCCGGCCACGTTGAGCCCGGCCAGCGCGGCGAGGACCAACACCAGTACGGTGGATCTCGCACCGCCGGTCGCAAGCGCGGGCACCAGCGCGCCGAGCGCATCGGCGAAGAATGAAGCGACGGCGGCCATCGCCGCCGCGATACCAGCCCAGAGCAGCGCACCCATCACGAAGCCCACGAGCGGCCCGAATGCAACCTCGACGTAGGCGTAGAGTCCCCCGGTGAGCGACACGCGACTGCCTGCTTCGGCGAAGCACAGCACGATGAGCCCCATGGCGATGGCGCACGCGACGTAGGCGATGGGCGCGGCCGGCCCCAGCGCTGCCGCGGCGGCGGCCGGCAAACGAAAGATTCCACCGCCCACGGTGATGTTGACGATGCTCGCCGCCAGGCCCCACACCCCGAGCGCGCGAATGAGCGAGCCGTCGCTACGCTGGCGGGTCACCGGTACGCTGGTCGTGGCCATGAAGGGTGTGGTCGTTGGGTGGATTGGGTGGCCGCCGCGGCGCGCGCGGTTCGGCTAGAAGACTAGGTGTCGTAGATTGTGTCCGCCACCACTGACGGCTGCGCCGATCTGTGGGATTCATTCTTGCGCGGGCCTGTCGCACGAACCGGCTCGACCAGTATTCCTCCGCGGAGAACTCCATGCGTCATACTACTGCCTTGGTTGTCCTGTCCCTTTCTGTCGCCGTCGCACTGCCGGGGCGCGCGCAGCTCGCGGCACCGGTTGCACCGGTTGCACCGGTTGCATCGGTTGCCGCCGATTCCACGCCGTCCATCGCCCGCGGCGTCGACCCACGCGCCGATGATGCCCGTCCGGCTGCGGCTCCAGTCGCTGCCGATCCCGCAGGCGCACCGATGACCGGCCTCCGCGCCGGCGTGCACGCTCGCGAGTCGAGTCAGCCCGCCGCGCCCACCGCCGCAGCACATGCCAACCTCGGTCAATCGCGCGCGATGATGGTCGTCGGCGTGGCCGGCCTGATCGTCGGCGCGATCATCGGCGGGACGCCAGGTACGCTGCTCATGGTGGGCGGAGCGCTCGTCGGCCTGAAGGGGTTGTACGACTACTTGCAGTAACTTGCAGTGACGCCTGTCCGGCATATGGCGTCTAGCGTGTACTAGCGTGTAAACGTTGCACGCCATACTGCCGTTACTTCGCACATGACCCGCGTTTCTCACTCCACCCACCCGGCCCCGCCTCCGCCGCCCCGCCGCATCGCGCTCGTCCTGGGCGGCGGCGGCATGAAGGGCTTCGCGCACATCGGTGTCATGCGCGCGCTCGACGAGCGCGGCATCGTGCCCACGCTCTACGCGGGAACGAGCATCGGCGCGATGCTCGGCGCGGCGCGGCTGGGGGGCATTACCGCCGACGAGCTGGCCGAGCGCGCGACCAAGCTCAGACGGCGGGATTTGTTTCGGTTGAATCATTTCGGAATGCTCATGGAGCGCATGCGGTCGCCCTCGATCTACCTCGAGGATCCGCTGCGCGACCTGTGCAAGGCCGTCGTACCCGAGGGCACGTTCGACGCGCTCTCGACGCCGCTGCTCGTCAACACGGTCGACCTCGAGCGCGGCATGCCGGTCGTCTGGGGCTCGCCGGGCTTGAAGGACGTGCCGGTGCAAGACGCGGTGTACGCCTCGTGTGCGCTGCCCGGCTTCTTCCCGCCGGGCCGGGTCGGCGGCCGGCTGTGCATCGACGGCGGCGTGATCGACAACCTGCCGGTGGGCATCGCTTCGCTCGCGGCGGATCTGATCATCGCGGTGGACGTGGGCAGCAACGACTTGCGCCCCATCGCCGACGCCATGTCGCTCGGCTTCGCCAACATCTACATGCGTGCCGCGACCACGATGATGCACGCGCTGCAGCAGTTCCCGCTCACGCACTGGGAGGGCCCGCCGATGGTGCTCATCCGTCCGCGCTGCGGCGAGGACTGGCTGAGCTTCAGCAACATCGCCGACACGATCACCGAAGGGTACCGCGCGGCGCTGAAGGCGCTCGAGGACATCGACGCGTTCTACGACCAGCCCGGCGGCGTCTATCCGCGCAGGCGGTTCGAGCTCGACGTGGATCGCGAGAAGTGCATCGGCTGCGGCCTGTGCGTGTCGCTCGCGCCGAGTCTCATGGGCCTCGACGCGCAGGGGAAAGCGTACCCGCGCACGCGCACGACGGATTGGTCGCCGGCCGACGGGGATTTCGTGCAGTACTGTCCGACGAACGCGATCACGGCGCGGAAGATCGAGCGGATCGTGCCGCTGAAGGCCGGGGAAAGAGGAGCAGCGTAGTCAGCTTCTCGATGCGCTACGAGTTTACGGTCTTGCGTCGTCGGCCGTCGGTGACTGATGGACCTCGACAGGCCCTCGCTCCGCTCAAGGAACAGCGCTTCCGTCAAACGACCCGCCTGATCTCGAGCACGTCGGAGATGCGCGTTCCGTCCCAGATGTACCGCAGATGCTTCGCTTCCTTGCACTGCGACAGCAGCTTGGGTCGAAACACCCCAATGCACTTCCCGCCGTCCTGCCGCACCGAGTCGTAGACAACCCCGCTCGATCCTCCGGCGCGCAACGCGCCGCCGAGCAGCTGCGACGCCGTGTAGTCGTCGAGGCGATACACGTCGGACAGAATGCTCCGCATGCCGCGCAGGTCGTGCAGCGAGGCCTTCACCGTCACGGTGAGCACGCGCATGTCGAGCTCCGCGCGCTCCTGCCGCGTGGCGCGCATGAACCGCTCGCGATGGTAGCGCGTCTCGGCGATCGCCGTGGTCTCGCGCTGCGCGGCGTAGAAGACGCCGTAGGTGCCGTTGCTGAACCGGCTGCCGTCGGGCGACACGTGGGTAAACGCCGCCATCACGTAGCCGGCGCCCGGGCCCACGACGCGCTCGTCGCGCGGCACGAGCGAGAGATCGCCGACCGCGTCGCGCAGCCGCGGGTTGAACGCCGACTCGATGGCCTGCACGGCATCGAGATGCTCGGGCCGGGCGACACGCTCGAAGAGGTCGACCGGCGGGAACAGGCTCGGAATGATCCGGACCGCATTCCTCCACTGGACGCGCCGCACGGGAAGCGGCGCATCGGGTTGCGGCGTGAGCGATACGATCGGCGTGCCGACCGGCGTCATCTCAGGCAAAGTCGCCACCGCGCTCGCCGTCGAGATAGGCGCGAACGAGAAAGAGTCCGGCCACGCCGCCGAGCATCATCTCGAGCGCCGTGCGTCCGCCGAATAGCGGCGCGTCGTTGGGCCGGTGCACCCACGTTGCCGCCGCGGGTCCGGGAAGGACGATCTGCAGGCTCTTGTAGATGCCGAACACGTGCGACAGCCGTTCGAGCGTGTCGGGCGGCAGCGTAGCCGGCGCCGACTTCTTCCACCGGAAGAACGTGGTGCGCGACGCGAGACCGAGGAGCGTCATCTGCTGTGCGCTGTCGAGCTCCCACTCGTCGGCGATGCGAAAGAAGGTCGTGAGCCCTGCCCGGGCCAGGTGCGCCGGCGCAACGTCGGGCAGCGCGGTTGCCGAGATACGTATCGACATGAGGCCTATGGAGGTCGGTTGATCGCACAATAGTACCATTTGGGACTATTTGCAAGAACCGACCCCTTTTGGAACTGCGTGCCCAACGATCGGTCGTCCGCCATCAAATCTTTGGTGCGGCGGCGCGTTTCGGATGCTTCATTTCGGGGTGCACCGATTCTCACGACTTTGGCTCCGCCGGTTGAGGGCCGCCGCGCTCGCGTGCGTCGCCATCACCGGCTGCGCGCGGCTCGTCGGCGCGCGCGGTCTTTCGGCGAGCGCTCCGGACGGAACGACCTTTCACCAGGTGCCGATCGGACGGGACGAGCGCACATTCCTGCTCCATCGCCCCCCAGGTACGCCGGCGCATCCGCTTCCCGTGCTGTTCGTGTTGCACGGCACGAGCGCGAACGCCAACCTCGCGATGGAGGAGAGCGGCATGAACGCCGTGGCCGACAGCCTGGGTGCGCTCGTGGTCTATCCGAACGGCACAGGGGGCGTTCCGTACATTCGGCTCTTTTGGAATACCGAGCACTGCTGCGCCGGCGAGTCGCGGCGCGGCGTGGATGAAATTGGAATGGTGCGCGGAATCCTCGATTCGCTCGCGCGCCATTTCCCCGTGGACCGGTCGCGCGTGGGCCTCATCGGATTTTCCGATGCGGGAACGATGGCGTATCTTCTTGCCTGCGACGCGTCGGAGACGTTGACCGCCATCGGCGTGATCTCCGGCGAGCTGCCGGAGTCGACGTGCACGCCGCCGGCGGGCGTGTCGACCTTGGTCTTCCACGGCACGGCCGATCGCAACATTCGCTACGGCCGCACCGCCGAATCGGTTGCGGAGTGGGCGGCGCGGGAGCGGTGTGCCGCGCCCGCGGTGGACACGATACCAGAGGTGATCCGCACGACGTACTCGAGCTGCGCCAATACCGCGAACGTGGAGCTCTACACGATCCTCGGCGGACGACATGCATGGCCGGGCGGCGCGCGCAGCTGGTTTCTCGCGCCGCGGCCGTCGCGCACCGTGGATGCCAGCCGGCTGTTCGCGGCGTTCGTGCTGAACCATCCGCGCGCCACACGATGAACGCACTGGACGCCTCCACCTGGGTCACCCGGTGCGCCATGAGCACAATGCTCGTCGCCGCCGCGTGCGCGTCGGAGTACACCAAGAGCGTGAACGGCGGATGGTCGGCGGGCACCGCCGAGCATTCGATCGCCGTCGCGTCGGACGACCGCACCTTTCTGCTCCACGTGCCGACGCTCCGCCCGCGAAACCGCTTGGGAGCGACGGTCGCCTTTCCGCTCGTCATCCTGCTTCACGGCAGCGGCGCGGACGGCGAGACCGTCCGGCGGCAGTCGCGCATCGAAGCGCTCGCCGACTCGTTGCGCTTCGTCGTCGCGTATCCGAACGGCAAGAACGGTCTGCTCGGCTTCGGCTCCGACTGGAATGCGGGCACCTGCTGCGGGAACGCCGCGCGCTCGCACGTCGACGACGTCGCGTTCGTGCGCGCGGTGATGGGCGAGGTGTCGCGGCACATTCCCATCGATCGGCGGCGCATCTACGTCGCCGGCTTTTCCGACGGCGGCCGGATGGCCTACCGCGTCGCCTGCGACGCGGCCTCGCTCGTCGCCGCGATCGGCGTGGTCTCGGGAAGCTTGCGCGACGAGCACTGCGCCCCGCTCAAGCCCGTGCCGGTCATCGCCTTTCACGGCACCGCCGACCCCGAAGTACCGTACACCGACAGCGCGCTGACCCAGCCAAAGACGCCCGCTCCCGCGGCCGCCGGCATGCTTCCCCCGTCCATCCGCTTCTGGTCGGCGGTGGACGGATGCAAGGGTGTGGCACTGCGCCGCGAGACCGTCCACGTGACGCGCGCGAGCTTCGCCCCGTGCGCGGGCGCGGACGTCGTGCTCTACACGATCGAAAACGGTCTGCACGCGTGGCCGGGCGGCGACAAAGACGGCGCGTCGGGCGCGGAGCCGACGACGGAGGTCCATGCCACCGAGACGATGGTGCAGTTCTTTTTCCGCCATCCGCTGCGCTGACACGCCATGAGATTTCTCTCACTGCCGCTGGCCGGACTCGCGCTCGTGTGCGCCGTGCCGATACGGGCGCAGGCTCGCACCGACACGACCGACGTGCGCGACCTGCCGCTCATCGAGGTGCCGGCGCACACCGAGGGCCGTGTGTTCGCCATTCTTCTCAGCGGCGACGGTGGGTGGGCGAGCATCGACAAGCAGATCGCCGGCGAGCTCGCCAGTCACGGGGTGTCGGTCGTGGGGTTCAATCTCAAGGACTACCTCGGCAAAGAACGCACGCCGGCCGAGACCTCAGTCGACGTCGCGCGGACGATTCGCGCCTATCGCCAGCGGTGGAATCGCCCCGAGATCGTGATCGTCGGCTTCTCGCGGGGCGCCAACGTCGCGCCCTTCGCCGTCGCGCGCTTTCCGGACGAGCTGCGCACCGACGTGAAGCTCATGGCGCTGATCGGCCTCGCGCCGGCCGCCAACTTCAAGTGGCATTGGCAGGACGTCTTCCGCGACGTGAAGCGCTCGTCCGACGTGCCCGTTCGTCCGGAGCTCGACCGGCTCACGAGCCTGCGCACGATCTGCATCTTCGGCGCCGACGAGAAGGAATCCGGCTGCCGGAACACACCGCCCGAGGTGACGCGCGTCGAGCGCCCGGGTGGACACCACATGGATGGGGACTACAAGGCCGTCGCCGACATCGTGCTCGATGCGATCAAGCGCTGACCGTCGCGGAACCACCGTGCGCGTCGCGGCGGTGCTCGTCGTCGTCGGCGTCATCCTCTTCGCGGCGTGGAAGGCGGGACTGTTCGCGCTCGACGACCGCGCCGAGCTGGCCGCGGCCATCGAGCGCGCCCGAGCGGTTCCGTACGTCGCGCCGTTGTTCGTGCTGACCTACGCGATTGCCGCGGCGGTAGGAGTTCCCGCCACGCCATTCACGCTCGCGGGCGGCGCGCTGTTCGGCATTCCGCTGGGGATCGGGCTCAATTGGCTCGGCGAGATGATGGCCGCGCTGCTGGCGTTCGGCATCACGCGGGCCACGGGCGTGCGCGCCGGTGCACGCGTCGCCGAAACCGATGCCGAAGGCGACACCGCCGTTGCGTCGCTCTCGAAGTCTCGCGCCTTCGCGACGCTGATCCGCCTGCGGCTCGTGCCCGTGGCGCCGTTCGCGCTCCTCAACGCGGGCGCCGCCATCGGCGGCATGTCGTGGCGGGATTTCGCGATCGCGACCGGCCTCGGCATCATTCCGATCACCGTCATCTACACGGTGTCGGCGTCGAAGCTCGTGGCCGGTGTGGAAGGAAGCGGCACGCAGGCGCTCGCCACGGCGTCGGCCAGCGCCGCGGTGCTCATCGCCGCGTCGTTTCTGCCGTCGATCATTCGTCTTGCGCGACGGCGCTCCGCATGAACACTCACTTCGTCGCATCGCTCGCCGCGATCATCGTCAGCCTGTCGGCGCTGTTGATCGCCCGCCGGTGGCCGGCGATCAAGCGGCTCACCGACATGGGCGGCGACTGGGTCGGAGCGCTTGCGCCGCGCCTCTTCGCGCTCACCACGTTCATCGCCGGCGCCATTCTGCTTTTTTCGGGCGCGACGCCGGAGAGCGCCGGCCGGCTGGGGTGGTTGAACACGGTGCTCCCCCTGCCGATCGTCGAAGCGTCGGCGTACTTCGCCAGCATCGCGGGCGTAGGGTTGATCATTCTCGCGCGCGGGCTGCAGCGCCGTCTCGATGCGGCGTATCACCTCGCCGTGTGGCTGCTCGCCGGCGGCATCGTCTTCGCGCTCGCCAGCGCGCTGGACATCGAGCAGGCGCTCGACCTGTCGGTCATGCTCGTGATCCTCGTGCCGAGCAAGCGGTTCTTCTACCGGAAGTCGTCGATCTTCGAGGAGCGGTTCACACCGGGATGGATCGCGGCCATCGCGGTGGTGCTCGTCGGAACGGCGGCGATCGCGGCGGCACACTACGGATCCGCGGGTCTCGGCACCGACGTATTCTGGCGGTTCGGCTTCGAGGCGCAGGGGCCACGCGCCCAACGCGCGCTCGTGCTGGCGGCCATCGTGCTGGTCGGATTCGCCGGCGCGCGTCTGCTCCGGCCGGCGCCGCACCAGCCTGGCGTTGCATCGAAGGACGATCTGGCGACCGCCGTACCGATTCTCCAGGCTTCGGACCGCGCATCGGCCCAGCTCGCGTTACTCGGCGACAAGACGTTGATGTTCAACGAGAGCCGCACCGCGTTCATCATGTACGGCGTCGCCGGACGCAGCTGGGTGTCGCTCGGCGATCCCGTTGGCCCGCTGAAGGAATCGGTGCAGCTCATCAACGAGTTCATCACGCGGTGCGACCAAGCCGGCGGATGGCCGGTCTTCTACCGCGTTCCGCCGGCGCTGCTGCATCTGTACCTCGACTACGCGCTCGCCGTGGTGAAGCTCGGCGAAGTCGCGCGCGTGTCGATGTCGGGCTTCTCACTCGAGGGCCCGCAGCGGCGCAATTTGCGGCGCGTGTGGCGCAAGACCGTGGACGACGGATGCACCTTCGAGATGATCGCGCCGGCGGACGTCGACGCGATGCTCCCGCAGCTCCGTCCCATCTCCGACGCGTGGCTGCACGAAAAGCGCGCGCGCGAGAAACGCTTCTCCCTCGGCCGGTTCGACGAGCGCTTCATCCGCCACTCGCCGATCGGCGTCGTGCGCAAGAACGGCGCGATCGTCGCCTTCGTCACGCTCTGGTGCGCAGGGCAACGCGCCGAGGTCGAGGTCGACCTCATGCGCTACACGGCCGATGCCCCTGCCGGAATCATGCGCTACGCATTGATCGAGGCGATGTTCTGGGCGCGCGACGAAGGATACGCGTGGTTCAACCTCGGAGCCGCGCCGCTGTCCGGCATCCGCGCCTCCGCGGTCGCGCCCGTGTGGAACCAGATCAGCCTCGCGGTGCGTGGCGTGGGAGAGCGGTACTACAACTTCGAAGGGCTGCGCGCGTTCAAGGATTGGTTTTATCCGGAGTGGGAGCCGGTGTATCTCGTGTCGCCGGGCGGAACGAAACGGCCGGTGATTCTCGCGAACATCTCGTCGTTGATCTCCGGAGGGATTGGCGGAGTTTTCCGCAAATAGGATTCAACGGGAACTGCTCGGTGCGCCTAGGATGCCGGTCGAGTGGGAGGATTCCGTCATTTTGTGCGCGGATGACGCGGAGACTGCCGCGGAAAAATCCGAATCGTTTCGTGGGCATTCAATTCTCCAATCGCCACGAGCCGGGATTTTTTCTTTGACACTGCCGCTCGGGGCACTTCGAGTGGCAACCCGAGCGGCTGTCCCAAAGAGAAATTCGTCCGGGCTCGTTGCGAGACGCTCCATCGCTCCTCACGGAGCGATCCGGCCTTTTCCGCGGCAGTCTCCGCGTCATCGGTGAATAAAATTGACGGAATCCTCCCGGTGTAGCGGCGAGTCGAGCCGCGCCCCAATTAGAAATTCATCTTTCCGAGCACATCCCGAACGATCTTCTCATAGCTATCGACCGACTTCCGCAACTCGTCGAGAGAAATGCACTCATCGTCGCGGTGCGCAACGTGGATCGACCCCGGCCCAAACAGGTACGGTGTTCCCCAGTTCGGCAGCGCGGGAATGTCCGTCGCGAACGCGGCCACGGACGTCTCGAATCCGTCGACGACGCCGAGCTTCACCGGCGGAACCATCGGTCCCCACTCCAGGTTCGCGCGTCCGTCGGCCCACTTCTCGATGATCCGCACCACCTCGTCGGCCGGCGTCACGAGGCGGATCATCAGGCGACCCTCCGCCCACGGCGCAACGACGTTGTCCGCCACGCCTCCCGACAAGCCGCCGATGTTCACCGTCGTCTCGCCCAACAGCGTGTCGGTGGGAAAGCCGATGTCGTCGAGCTCGGCGAGCAGATGAACGAGGTCGCGCGTGGCCGAGTGTCCGAGGTGCGGGTACGCCGAGTGCGCAGCCTGGCCTTTCGTGCGCGCCGCAACGCGGATCGCACCCTTGGTACCCACGGCCAGCGTGCTCTCGGTTGGCTCGCCGTTGATCAACACCCGGCTCGTGGACGGAACCATTCTCGCCGCGAACGCCTCGTTGGCCGCGTGCGCGCCGTCGTGAGTCACTTCTTCGCCGACGACGAACAGCAGCGCGATCGGAAGGCCGGCGTCGCGCAGGCGCTCGGCCGCGCAGATCATCGCCGCGGCGATCCCTTTCGCGTCGCAGGAACCGCGGCCATATAAAGTCTGTGCATCGCGCCGCGGGAGGATAAACGGTGGGACGGTGTCGAGATGCGTGGACAGCGTGACGAGCGGACCATCGACCGCCGTGGCGAACAGGTCGTCGCGCCCGGGGGTGACGGGAATCCGCTGCGTGCGCCAGCCGCGCCCCGCGAGGTACTCGTCCAACCAGGCGATGACCGGCCCTTCGCGGCCGCTCGTCGAGTCGATCGACATGAGGTGGACGGTCAACTCTACCGGGTCGAGAGGCGTATGCATCAGGGCAAGATCGATAGGCTTTTCCGATCGCGCAACTTTCATTGCAGGCTGTTGTTTTCTGTTTCGTGTTTTCCGTATTCCGGTTTCCGTGGCCTCGGCCGACTCAGAACGGTTGGACGGGCAACGGATAACGGTTGCCGGCATTCTTCCTGGAGAGCTCATGCGTCCTCTGTCACTCGTCATTCTCCCGCTGCTGCTCGCGGTAAGCGCACCGGCGCAAGGAACTCGCCCAACGATCCCGGTCGGCTCCGACGCGAAGAAGCCAATGACCGTTGCCGACATCGCCAGGTGGCGGACCATCCGCGACGTGTCGCTGTCCGACGACGGCACTTGGGCGAGCTACGCCTACCAACAGCGGCGCGTCGACGACACGCTCTTTCTCAAGAACTTTGCGACGAACGCCGAGCAGAAGATCGCGCGCGCGTCGCGAGCGCAGTTCTCCGACGACTCCAGGTGGGTCGCGTATTTTCTCGCGGACCCGGTCCGCGGCGACCAGCCCGCTCCGGCGGCCGACGGTGCCGCGCCGCAGGCCGGCCCGGCGCGGCTCGAGTTGCGCAACCTCGCCAGCGGCACCACGCTCGGCTGGGACAACGTCGGTTCATTCGCGTTCTCTAAAGGCTCGCGCGCACTCATGGTCCGCAAGGCCCGCGCGGGGGCTGGTCCGGCTCCCGCGGTTGGCCGCGGTGGTGCAGGAGCAGGTGCTGCAGGCGGCGGACGCGGCACGGCCGCGGCGGCACCCGCTCGTGTCGACGGCACCGATCTCATTCTCCATCATCTCGCCGACGGCACCGATGAGCTGGTCGGCAGCGTGTCGGCCGGCGAGTTCAATCGCGCCGGGACGCAGCTCGCATACACGGTCTCGTCCACCGATCGCGACGGCAACGGACTGTATCTGATCGGTGTCGGCAATTGGCAGCACCGCACGCTCGACAACGCGAAGGCCGACTACACGCGTCTCACGTGGGACGACTCCGGCACGGCCGTCGCCGCGTTGCGCGGCGTGGACCGCCGCGGGTTCGTCGAGAAGGAAAACACGCTCCTGGCCTACGCGGGCATCGATGGCGCCGAGCCCGCGGCGTACGTCCTCGGACGACAGCAGCTCGGCGGACTGCCCGACAGCATGGTGCTCAGCGAGAAGGGTACGCTCGCCTGGAGCTCCGACCACTCGAAGGTCTTCCTCGGCCTCAAGGAGCAGGAAGCTCGGCCGACGCCGCGCCGCGATACGACCGCCGCCGTGGAGCCGGTCGGCAACGTCGACGTCTGGCACTGGAAGGATCCGTACATCCAGTCGGTGCAGATGGTGCGAGCGCAGCAGGACCGCAATCGAACGTACCTCGCGTCGGTCGTGCTCGCGCAGAAGAAGCTCGTGCCGCTCGCCGACGCGCGCATGGATCGCGCGCAGGTGACGAAGGACGGCAGCTGGGCCATCGGCCAGGACGACAAGGACTATGTCGACGACTGGCGGCCGCAGCTCAACGATATTTATAGAATCAGTACGATCACCGGTGAACGGACGCCGATCCTCAAGGGCCAGGAGCGCACGCTCGGCACGTCGCCCGACGGGAAATACTTGCTCTACTGGAAAGACAAGAACGTCTGGGCGTACGATCTCGCCGCGAACAAGCACGTGAACATCACGAGGGCCGCGCCGGTGAGCTTCGTGAACGCCGAGGAGGACCACGTCGGCGAGAAGGCGGCGTACGGCGTGACCGGCTATACGAAGGACGGCAAGTCCGTGATCCTCGACCACAAGTACGATTTGTGGATCGTATCGCTCGACGGCAGCCGCGCGCCGCGCAATCTCACGGGCGGGGCGGGCTCGAAGACGGAGACGCGGCTGCGCTACGTGGCACTGGACGCCGAGCAGCCGGCGGGGTTCGGCGGCGTTGCCGGCGGCGGAGGCCGCGGCGGCCGCGGCGCGCAGGACGTGACCATCGACCTGTCGAAGCCGATCGTCCTCTCGGCGTTCACCGAACCTGACAAGAAAGCCGGATTCTACCAGCTCGACGGCGACAAGCTCACGACGCTCGTAGCCGAGGATCGGATCTTCGGCCGGCCGGTCAAGGCGAAGAACGCCGACCGCGTGCTCGTCACGCGCGAAACGTTCGTCGAGTTCCCCGACTACTGGGTCACCGATAGTCACCTCTCGAATCCACAACGGCTGACGAACGCGAATCCACAGCAAGCGGAGTTCAGGTGGGGCCACCGCGTGCTGTTCGACTACAAGGACAAGGACGGCCACACGCTGCAGGGCACGCTCGCCGTTCCCGACGATTATCAACCCGGCCAGAAGCTGCCGATGCTCGTCGACTTCTACGAGAAGAATTCACAGAACTTGAACAAGTACGAGGCGCCGCGGTACGCGAACTCGCCGCAGTACGTCGATTACGTGAGCAACGGCTACCTCGTCATGGTGCCCGACATCTATTACCACACCGGGCGCTCGCATTCCGACATGCTGAACTCGATCGAGGCCGCGGTGAAGAAGGTCGAGGAGCTGGGCTACGCCGATCCGAAGCGCGTCGGTCTCCACGGCCACAGCTACAGCGGCCAGGGCGCAGCGTACGTCTCGACGCAGTCGAAGATGTTCGCGGCGGTCGTCGCCGGCGCGGCGGCGGTCGACCTCGTTGCCGACTTCAACCAGCTCTGGAAGACGAGCGGCACGAACCAGCACCGCTACGATACCTACGGCCAGGGCCGCTTCGGCACGAACCCATACGAGAACCTCGCGCTCTTCCAGGACCAGTCCGCGGTGTTCCACGCGCAAACGATGAACACGCCGCTGCTCATCGAGCAGGGCACGAACGACGGCTCGACCGAGTGGCTACAGGGCGTGGAGTTCTACAACGCCCTTCGCTTCCTCAAGAAGCCGGTGATCTTCCTCTCCTACGAGGGCGAGGCGCACGGCTACACGCGCTACGACAACCAGTACGACGTCGAAGTACGCATGCACCAGTTCTACGACCACTACCTCAAGGGCGCGCCGGCCGCCGACTGGATTGCCAACGGCGTGCCGTTCTTGAAGAAGAAGACGCCGACCGGCGCGGCCGCGCAGCCGGTGCAACTCATGGGCGGTGGTGCCGGGATCGGGACGCCGATGACGGCGGGAGGTGGTGCGGCGGGTTCCGGCGGGGCTCCGCCCATCGTGCCCTAGCCAAGTGCAACAACGTCGGCGCGGACCAACGCGGACACTGCGCCGACAAACGCCGATTGTTGTCATCCTGAGCGTAGCGAAGGATCGCTCCGCCCCAGCAAAGCGATCCCTCGCTGCGCTCAGGATGACATTTTTCTTTCGCGCGTCCACGCTTTCCCCGTCCGTCACGCTTTCGCCAAATCCGATTAGATTCTTTCCTAGCCTGGCGGCCGGCGTGCGCGCCCCGCCAGTGGCTCCGTCTGTCACGATCGGCCCCTCGAGTGGCCGAACCGAGAGACAATTTTCATGACAAGCAAGAATTCCTTCGGCAGCCGCGCCACCATCACGGTCGACGGCAAGCCGTACACGCTCTACCGCCTTGCCTCGCTCGATCAGCTGTCCGCCGGCAACGCCGCGGCGCTGCCCTTCAGCCTCAAGATTCTCCTCGAGAATCTCCTGCGCAACGAAGACGATGCCTTCGTGAAGCGCGGCGACATCGAGACCATGGCGAAGTGGAACGTCGCCGCGCGTGAAGAGAAGGAGATCGCCTTCCGCACGAGCCGTGTCCTGCTCCAGGACTTTACCGGCGTTCCGGCGGTCGTCGACCTCGCCGCCATGCGCGACGCCATCGCCTCGCTCGGCGGCGATCCGCAGCGCATCAATCCGCTACAGCCCGTCGATCTCGTCATCGACCACTCCGTGCAGGTCGACGAGTACGGCTCACAGGCCGCCTTCCTCATCAACACGGAGCTCGAGTTCGAGCGCAACCAGGAGCGGTACGTCTTCCTGCGCTGGGGACAGGAGGCGCTCAAGAACTTCCGCGCCGTGCCGCCGGGCACCGGCATCTGTCATCAGGTGAATCTCGAGTACCTCGGCAAGACGGTGTTCGTGAGCGAGGAGAACGGCGAGGCGGTGGCCTATCCCGATTCGCTCGTCGGCACCGACTCGCACACCACGATGATCAACGGCCTCGGCGTGCTCGGGTGGGGCGTCGGCGGCATCGAAGCCGAGGCCGCGATGCTCGGCCAGCCCGTCTCGATGCTCATCCCCGAAGTCGTCGGCTTCAAGCTCCACGGCAAGCTGCCGCCGGGCGCCACGGCCACCGATCTCGTGTTGACCGTCACCGAGATGCTCCGCAAGAAGAAAGTCGTCGGCAAGTTCGTCGAGTTCTACGGCACGGGCCTCACGTCCCTGCCGCTGGCCGACCGCGCGACGATCGCCAACATGGCGCCGGAGTACGGCGCCACGATGGGCTTCTTCCCGTGCGATGAGGAAACGCTCAAGTACTTGCGCCTGAGCGGCCGGCCCGAACACCACGTCAAGCTCGTCGAGGCGTATACCAAGGAGCAGGGGCTTTTCCGCACCGACGCCACGCCCGACCCGAAGTTCACCGACACGATCGAGCTCGACCTGAGCACCGTGGAGCCGAGCCTCGCCGGACCGAAGCGGCCGCAGGACCGCGTGCCGTTGTCGAAGTCGAAGACGATGTACCGCGAAGCGCTCGAGGCCGACCTCGCGAAGCTCGGCACGCCAGCTGCGCACGCGCAGCTCGCGGAAGCGACGAAGGTCTCGGCCGCGCGCACGCTCCACCCCGGCGCGGTCATCGTTGCGCAAGGCGAAGAAGTTGCGCACGACGGCGTAAAGGTCGAGTACAACGGCCAGACGTTCACGCTGCGCCACGGCGCGGTCGTCATCGCGGCGATCACGAGCTGCACCAATACGTCGAATCCGTCGGTGATGCTCGCCGCGGGACTGTTGGCGCGCAACGCGGTGAAGAAGGGACTCAAGACCAAGCCGTGGGTGAAGACGTCGCTCGCGCCGGGCTCGAAGGTCGTGACCGATTATCTCCGCCAGGCCGGCGTGCAGGAGTTCCTCGACCAACTCGGCTTCCAGCTCGTGGGCTACGGCTGCACGACGTGCATCGGCAACTCCGGTCCGCTCCCCGAGCCGATCTCCGCGGCGATCGAGAGCGGCACGCTGATCACGGCGTCGGTGTTGTCGGGCAACCGCAATTTCGAGGGACGCGTCAACCCGCACACGCGCTTCAACTATCTCGCGTCGCCGCCGCTGGTCGTGGCGTACGCGCTCGCCGGCCGCATGGACCTCGATCTCACGCGCGAGCCGATCGGCGTCGGCAAGGACGGACCGGTGTTCCTGCGCGACATCTGGCCGTCGGCGCAGGACGTCCAGGACGAAGTCGCGCGCAGCGTGAAGAGCGAGTTCTTCAAGAAACAGTACGCCGACGTCTTCAAGGGCGACGAGCAGTGGCAGTCGCTCGACGTGCCCAAGGGCGAGACGTACGCGTGGGACGAGAGCTCGACGTACGTGAAGAACCCGCCCTACTTCCAGGGCATGACGATGGAGCCGCCCGGCATCATTCCCATCACCGGCGCGCATGCGCTGGCGATGCTCGGCGACTCGATCACCACCGACCACATCTCCCCGGCCGGCAACATCCCGGCCTCGAGCCCCGCGGGCAAGTGGCTCGTCGAGCACGGCGTGCAGAAGAAGGACTTCAACTCCTATGGCGCGCGCCGCGGCAATCACGAAGTGATGATGCGCGGCACCTTCGCGAACATCCGCCTGCGCAATGAGATGGCGCCGGGCACGGAAGGCGGCTGGTCGGTGAAGGAACAGGGTGCGACGGCCGAGCCGATCTACGACGTCGCGATGGCGTACAAGCAAAACAACACGCCGCTCGTCATCATCGCGGGCAAGGAATATGGCACCGGCTCGTCGCGCGACTGGGCGGCCAAAGGCACCGTGCTGCTCGGCGTTCGGGCCGTGATCGCCGAGTCGTTCGAGCGCATCCATCGCTCGAACCTCGTGGGGATGGGCGTGCTGCCATTAGAGTTTACGAATGGCGACACGCGGCAGTCGCTTGGGCTCACCGGCTTCGAGACGTACGACATCGTGGGATTGGACGCCGGCCTCAAGGTACGCGCCACGCTCACGGTGCGGGCGACCGGCCGCGACGGAGCGCGGAAGGAGTTCAAGGTCTTCTCGCGCATCGACACGCCCGAGGAGATGAACTACTACAAGAACGGCGGCATCCTGCAGTACGTGCTCCGCCAGCTCGTCGGCGGGCGGGCGTAGTCTCTTAGGCTTCGCTATCCCGCACCCGGCGGTTGCGCGACATCCGTCGGGCCGCCGCCGCGGTCGCGATCTGCGTCATCAAATCCTTCTCCAGCGCCGCCACGTCGAGCGGCTGCATCATGTCGAGCAGCTCCTGATCCTCGGCCACACGGTGCCCGAGACGCGTGTACAATCCCGCGACGAGCTGCAGCGTCTTCGTCGACTCTTCTTCGATCCGCAGGCTCACCTGAAGCGCCAGCTCCTCGCGCAGCTCGGCGATCGCCGACTCGCGCTTCTGCGCCATGAGGACGAAGATCGAGAGGAAGATCGCCTCGAGCGAGACGATCATCGTCAACAGACCGAAGGGATAGGGATCGAACTCGGGCAGCGGTCCGAGCCATCCGAGATTCCACGGAATCCAGATGGCGAACCAGACGACGTGCAGCACCAGATACGGCGTCGACGCGGCGATGATGTTGAGCCGGTCCGCCGCGGCCTCGAACAGCGTGCGCTCGGCATTGTGCTGCGCCTTGAGCGCGCCGAACGCCCGATTCGCGATCAGCCGCCCGCGGCGCCGCTCGGTCTTCTCGGACGGAGCGGTGGCGGGTGCCGGCGGCTCGTCGAGCGAATGCGTGGGCGTGGAGTCGTCCATCCGAGCCCAGGGGTGCGAGTTTTGTGCCCCGCCCCATGCGCCCGCTCTCCGGTGTCACACGGCGCTACCCCGCCGCGCGCTTGAGCGCCAGCCGCGCCTTCTCACGCTCGCCCCACGACGGCGCCATCTCGCGCGCCGCGGCGATGCATCGCGCCTGCGGGCTGGCATCCGACGGAACACCCATGGGCAGCCACGCCATGACGCATCGCTGCGCCGCGACGATTTCGTCCGGCGCCAGTGGCGCGCCGCTCGATGCTGCCTCCGGCACTCCCGCCGCCGCGCCACCTTCTCCCAGCAGGGGCGTCAATGCCTGCCGCGCCGCCGTTCGGAACGTATCGGTCTTGATGCGCTGCGTGTTCTGCCGCACGTCGCCGCGATAGAAGGCATGCACCGACGACTCGACCTCGCGCATCAACTTGTCGAGGATCTGTTCAACGGCGTCCATTGAGAAGACAGGGGCTAGGGTTTGGGGTGCAGGGTCTAGGGAAGGTACGTCGCGCCTGCGGCGCGACTCAATGCGTGGACCGCGCCGAGTCCAAGCAAAAAAGCGGGCGCGCCCACGGCGCGCCCGCACACGTTCCCTAAACCCTAGCCCCGATACCCTAAACCCTGCCCCGTCAGGGGACTTTCGTTTGCTTGTCGACGTTGTTCCCGATCACGGCGCCGAGGATGCCGCCGGCCGCCGCGCCGATGAGGCCACCCTTCACCTTGTCGCGGCTCGAGATCGCGCCGATCACCGCGCCGGCGCCAGCCCCGATCGCGGCGTCACGTCCCGTGTGCTTCACCGTCACCGGCGCTCGCGCCGGAGCCGGGTAATAGCCGCCACCGCCCGAGCTCGACGAGCCGCTGGAGCGGCGAGCCGTCGACGTCCGGCGAACCGGCGCGGCGGCGCGAGGCGCAGCCCGCACCGGCGCGGCGGCGAGCTTCTGCTGCTGCGCGGCGTAGCCCGCCTCGGTCGGCGAGATGGTCTGCTGCGGGTTGAACGGCGCCGCCTGCGACGCGAGCGCGAGGTCGTTCTTCAGCGCGTCGTCGACCGCGGGGGAGCTGTTGCGTCCGCAAGCGGCCGCCAGCATTGCCGCGGGGACGAGCACGATCCAGTTCAGTCTGCGCATCGCATTCTCCATCAGGGGTGGTCGTTCGTGTCCATAACTGGCACAGTCCGTTCCGTCACTAAACCCCTGTTTCAGCAGGTTGTCGATGCAATACGTCTATATCCGCGACAGTCGCTGTCCTCCCTTTTGGATCGCGGCGTGCGGTAGGAGTCATTGCATCCTACGCACGGCCCAACCATCTTGGCGCCACCCTGTGATCGAGGTCACCCGCATGACGAAATTCGCTTCGCGACGAACAGCTCAGCTCGCTGTTGCCGTCCTTGTAACATCGGCGGCGAGCGCGTTTGCTCAGCAGCCCCAGCCCACTGCGGCGCCGGCGACAACCGCCCCAGACGTCGGCCAGATGGCGCCCGACTTCACCCTCCCCGGTGCCACTCGCTACGGGCTGCTCAAGGATCCGGTCAAGCTCTCGGACTACCGCGGCAGCACCGTCGTCGTCGCCTTCTTTCCCAAGGCGCGGACAAAGGGCTGAACCATCCAAATGGAGGCGTACCGTGATCAGTACGCCACGCTCTTCAACAACGGGAAGAAGGTCGTCGTCCTCGGCATCAGCGTCGATGCGGACACGACTCTGAGCAACTGGGCGCGCGAATCAGGATTTCCTAATCTGTTCGCCAGCGACCCCGATCAGACCGTTGCGAAGCTGTACGGATCGGCCGATTCGAAGTACGACACCCGAAACGTGTTCATCATCGGACCGGACGGGCGCATCGCGAGCCGCATCATGAAATTCAACGTATTGTCGGGGGACGCCTACACCGAGCTGGGAAAGGCGGTGATGGCAACGGTGAAGCCAGCGGGAGGATCGCATTAGTACTGTGAGTACGGACGTCAACGCGCCGGTCGAAGGGACCGCGCGCGAGTTGTTGATCGACATCTACGACGCCGCCGTCGCCGCCGCCGCGCCTGGCCCGGCGACGGCGCGTGCCGTAGATGCGCTGTCCATCGACCGCGACCGCCGCGTCTGGGTCTTCGCGTTCGGTAAAGCGGCCGTGCCGATGGCGGCGGCGGCGGTGACGTCGCTGCTTCGATCGCTGCACGCCGTGGTCGGCGGCGTGATCGTGAGCCCGGAGGGCGGAGCGTCGCCCTATCCCACGCTCGCGTCGATGCGCGGCGACCACCCGATTCCCGGACGCAATTCATTTGCGGCGGCCGCGAAGATCGCCGAAGTCACCCCCGGCCGGCGCGGCAACGACGTGGCGGTCGTGCTCATCTCGGGCGGCGCATCGAGCCTGATCGGCGCACCGCTGCGCGGCATGAACGAGGCCGATCTCACGCAGCTCTACGAGCTGCTGCTCGGCGCGGGGCTCGACATTGGGTCGACGAACGCCGTGCGCAAACGCTTTTCGCGCTGGGGCGCGGGCCGGCTCGCGCTCGCGCTCGCGCCGGCCGCCACCCACTGCCTCGCGATTTCCGACGTCGCCGGTGATGATCTCGGCGCCATCGGCTCGGGACCGTGCGCGCCCGACGCCACGACCGTGAAGGACGTAACCGACATTCTGCAACGCACGAACCTGCTCGCGCGCATTCCGCAGACGCACCGCGACTATCTCATCGCGGTGGGACGCGGCACGATTCCCGACACGCCGACCAAGGCGCATCCGGCGTTCGCGCACGTCACGGCGCGGGTCATCGGCAACAATCAGTCGGCGGTCGACGGCGCCGGCGCGCGTGCGCGAGAGCGCGGGCTGACAGCCGACGTCGTGGCCACGCGACTGAGCGGCGACGCGGCCAAGGCGGGCGAGGCGATCGCGCGCGCACTCCTCGACGCACGCGCCGGCGGTGCCGCGGGCAAATGCATCGTCTGGGGCGGCGAGACCACGGTCACGCTGAGCGGCGCTCACGGCGGTCGCCCGTCGGGCGGCGGCCGTTGCCAGGAGCTCGCGCTCGCCGCCGCGCGCGTGCTGCACGAGGCCGGCGATGCGGCGGCGGGAATCACGCTGCTCGCCGCCGGGACCGACGGCCGCGACGGCGCCACCGACGCGAGCGGTGCGATCGTCGATGGAACGACGTGGGCGTCCATTGCCCAGTCCGGCCGCGACCCTGCCCATGCGCTCGCGACGCACGAGTCGAACGGCGCGCTTCGCGTCGCCAATGCGTTGCTCGCGCGACGCGAAACGGGAACCAACGTGAACGACGTGGTCGTGGGCGTGGTGTGACGACTAGACGGTAGCCATCCCGTTTAGTTTTCCTCCCATGACCAGCTCTCCGTTCACCGTCGGCATCATTCAGGACAGCGCGAGCGACGACGCGGCAGCCACCGTCGCGGCCACCGTCGAGCGCATTCGCGAGGCCGCCAAGCGCGGCGCGCAGATCGTCTGTCTCAAGGAGCTCTTCAACGCCCCGTACTTCTGCAAATCGCAGAAGTGCGAGCGGTTCGACCTCGCCGAGTCGATTCCCGGTCCGACGACCGATCGCATGCAGTCACTGGCGAAGGAGCTCGAGATCGTGCTCATCGTGCCGATCTTCGAGAAGCAGGCGCGCGGCGTCTATCGCAATTCCGCGGCGGTCATCGACGCCGACGGCTCGCTGCTGGGCGTGTATCGCAAGATGCACATCCCCGACGATCCGATGTTCAATGAGAAGTACTATTTCACGCCCGGCGACGCGGCGACGGACGATCGCATCGACCGCATCGGCCAGGTCGCGAAACAGGCGAGCGGCTTCCGCGTGTGGCGCACGCGCTACGCGAACATCGGCGTATTGATCTGCTGGGACCAGTGGTACCCGGAGGCCGCGCGCATCACGTCGCTCCTCGGCGCCGACATTCTGTTCTATCCCACGGCCATCGGGTGGCACCCGGCGGAGAAGTCGGAATTCGGCAGTGCGCAGGTCGACGCCTGGCGGACGATGCAGCGCTCGCACGCCATCGCGAACGGCGTCTTCGTCGCCTCGCCGAATCGCGTCGGCCATGAAGACGAACCGGGCACGAACGGCATCGAATTCTTCGGCAATTCGTTCATCGCCGATCCGTTCGGCCGCATCCTCGCTGAAGCGGGGACCGACCCGGCGATCCTCATCGCGAAGTGCGACCCGAAGCTGATCGAGGACACGCGGCGAAACTGGCCGTTCCTGCGCGATCGGCGCATCGACGCCTACGCGCCGATTTTGAGTCGGTATCTCGGAGCTTGAATTGTTAGATCGCGAGCGGCGCGAGCCCGGATGATCTTCCCCGCCGAGTGGAGTCCGCACGAAGCCACATGGATCGCCTGGCCCCACCATGAGCCCGACTGGCCGGGCAAGCTCGCACCCATTCCCTGGGTGTACGCCGAGATCGCGCGCGTGCTTCACGAGCACGAGCGCGTCGAGATCGTCTGTCATAGCGACGAGGTCAAGGCCGCGGCCGAGGCGCATCTCGCGGCGCATGGCGTGCGCGAGAACTACCGGTTGCACATCGTGCCCAACGATCGCGTGTGGCTGCGCGACTCCGGTCCCACGGGCGTCATTGGCGACGATGGCAAGGTCGCGCTCGTGAACTGGAAGTTCAACGCGTGGGCGAAGTACGACAACTACGAGCGCGACGCGCAGATGGGCGCCGCGATCGCGCGTATCACCGGCCTGCCGCGCATCGAGCCGCGGCGTCCGGACAACGGCGAACGCGTGGTGCTCGAGGGCGGCGCGATCGAGACCGACGGCGCGGGCACGATGCTCGTCACCGAGGAGTGTCTGCTCTCGCCGATTCAGGCGCGCAATCCCGGTCTGTCGCGCGAGGGCTATGAAACGGTCTTTCGCGACGCGCTCGGCATTCGCCAGACGATCTGGTTGGGCGAAGGGTGCGTGGGCGACGACACGCACGGGCACATCGACGACATCGCGCGCTTCACGGCGCCGGGCGTGATCGCGCTCGCGTACGAGGACGATCCGGCCGACGACGAGAATCACCGCCGCTCGGTGGACAACTATGCGCGGCTGCAGTCCGCCGGCGGCGCGGCGGGTGCGCTGAAGATCGTGAAGCTCCCGTATCCGCGTCCCGTCATCATGAACGGCGAGCGGCTTCCGGCGAGTTACGCGAACTTCTACATCGCCAACGGCGTCGTGATCGTGCCAACCTTCAACGATCGCAACGACCGCACGGCGCTCAACACGATCGCCGAGCTATTCCCCGGACGCGAGATCGTCGGCATCCATGCCGTGGATCTCGTGTGGGGGTTGGGCACGCTGCACTGCTTGACGCAGCAACAGCCGTTGGGCGTGGGGCGTGGGGCGTGGGGCGTGGGGCGTGGGGCGTGGGGCGTGGGGCGTGGGGCGTAACGGCTACTAGCTACCCGCCCGTCTGACGACCGCTCTCGACCAAAGCGATTGAGAGCCTCCGCAAGCAACTCCGCAAGCAACTCCGCAAGATTACCAAACGCGTGGCCATTTTCCGATCGACGACGCCGCCACCAAATGGCAGAGTGGAAGACCGCGGCGCGCTCCCCCACTTCGCGATTCCTGTCGGCGTGGACTAATCCCCGCCATCAGCCCTCACGCACAGAAATTCAGGTACGCCCCACGCCCCACGTCTAACGCCCCACGCCCCACGCCCCACGCCCAACGCTACTCCTTCGCCAACCCATACGCCCTGAGCTTCCTCGCCAGCGTGGGTCGCGAAATACAGAGAATCCTCGCGGCCGCGCTCTGGTTGTAGTCGGTCAACTGCAGCGTCAGCTCCAGCGCTTCGCGCTCGACGTCGCGCAAGCGCTTGCCGTCGGCGGGAATGCGGATCTCGCCGAACGTCGCTGCTCCGCGCACGGAGCTCGACCCTGCCCTGCGCTGATTGATCGTCAGGTGCTCGGCTCCGATCAGCGGCACGTCGCACACCACGAGCGCACGCTCCACGACGTGCTTGAGCTCGCGCACATTCCCCGGCCAGCGGTGCGACCGCAGCGTGGCAATGGCGTCCAACCCGAGCTGCCGGCGCGGCGCGCCCTGCAACCGCGTCGCCTCCGCGAGCAGATGCTCGGCGATCAGGCGCACGTCTTCGTCGCGCTCGCGGAGCGGCGGCAGCTCGATGCGCAGCACCGCGAGCCGCGCGAGCAATTCCTCACGGAACGTTCTCGCGGCCACGCGATCTTCCAGCCGCGTCTTGCTCGCCGCGATCACGCGGCAGTGCACCGTGGCTTCGTTTCCGCCTGAGAAGCGCGGAATGCTGTATTCCTCGAGCGTGCGCAGCAAGCGGTCCTGCAGCGACACCGGCATCTCGCCGACCTCGTCGAGGAACACGGTGCCGCGGCCGGTCAGCTCGAGCACGCCGAGCTTGCGCCCGGTCTCAATGCGCGACGGACCCGTGCCGAACAGCTCCACCTCGAGCAGCGGCGCCGGAATCGACGCGCAGTTGATCGAGACGAACGGCGCGTTCGCATGATGCCCGGCATTGTGGATGCAACGCGCCACGAGCTCTTTGCCGGTACCCGCTTCGCCGTTCAGTAAGAGCGTGCGCAGTGGCGTCGTGGCGACGCGACGCGCCATGTGCAGTGCGTGACGCATGCCCGCGCTCTCGGCAATGACGGCCGCGAACTCGCTGACGCTTTCGCGCGCGGCAGGATTCTGCCGCTGTACGGAAGGTGCAGTCATCGCCGGTCTCCAGTCGAAGCTACTAGGCTGCGCATCACGGTTACGTCCTGATCGGGGTGCACGAAACTGCGTTCAAGTATCGGCATATCGCTCTCGGTTCCGCAGTGCTACGCGGCCTGGTTCGCGACGGTATTCGCGCCCGTGAGGGCGGCGCGAAGGACGCCGAGTCGTTCGGAAACTCCGGTAAAACCCAACGCTTCCACTTCCGGGCTGATGCTGTCGATGAGGACCAGCAGCGCTTCGCTCGACCGCATCAACGACGGTGCGCACTCGGCCACCAGATACGCCGCCACATATGGGTCGTGCTTGCCGGCGATCTCCACCGCTTCATGCAGCAGTCGCAGCGCGTGCGCGTCGTCGCCGCGTTCGGCGGCCAATCGCACGCGCAATGCGTCCACCATGTCGCGGCCTTGGAACCACCAATCGGGCCGCGGTTCTACGTTCGTGCGAATCCAACGCATCGCGTCTTCCGCCACCGAGCGTGCGCCCACCGCGAGCGACGCCAGCGCCTGACCGGCGCGCGCGCCGAGCTCCACGTCCGGCTGGCCGATGCGACCGGCCACGGCGACCACTTGATCGTACAGCGCCGACGCCGACGCCCAGTCTTCGCTCTCGCGGGCGAGATGGGCCATGTTGTACAAAGTCGCGAGGCGATGCGACTCGTTCGCCGACTCGGTGAATCCCTTGAGCGCTTCTTCGAATCGCTCGCTCGCCAGCTCGCGCCGGCCGCGCCGCAGATAGAGCACGCCGAGGTTGAGCGACGCGAGTCCTGCGAGGTCCACGGCGTGCGCGCTTTTCGCCGCCTCGAGCGCGCGATCGTACGCCGCTTCGGCGGCGGCGACTTCGCCCGACCGCTGATGGATGATGCCGATGTTGATGTAACAGCGCGCTTCGCCGCATCGGTCGCCGACGCCGCGAAAGAGCGAGAGGGCGCGGTTGTAGAAATCCGCCGACTCGCGCGACCGTCGGTCCATCATCGACATGCCCAGACGCGTGAGCGCCTCGGCGAGCAGACGCCCGTCGTCGGCGTTCTCCGCGGCCGACACCGCTTCGCGCGCGACCGTCTCGGCCTCCTGCCATTCGCCCAGCCGGCCCTGATACATGGAGATCATGTTCAACAGCGCGGCCTCCTCTCCGCGATCGCCGAGCGCACGCGCCGTCTCGAGCAGCTCGCGGCACGCGAGAATCGTCTCGTTCGCCGGTTGGCCCTGCAGCGCGCGCATGCGCTGGCGCATGCGCTGCAACCCGAGCACCGAATGGTCCCCGGCCTGGTCGGCCAGACCGGCGAGCGCGCGATCGCAGAGCTCCTCGGTCAGCGCGTACCGGCCTTCGGTCTCTGCGACCTCGGCGAGCCGATGCAGCGCGCGCGCGCGTTCCGCCGGATCGCCGGCAGCGCGCTCCGCCACCTCGAAGAACCGGCGCGCCTCCGCGTGCGCGTACACCGCGAGCGACGCGCTGCCGGCCGCCATGGCGTGATGGTACGCCTTGCGCGGATTGCCGGCGTGATCGTAGTGCATCGCGATCTCGGCCACGCTTTCCGGACAGCGTGTTTCCATCGCCGACGCCACGCGCTCGTGGATGCGCGCGACGCGGCGCGGATTGATCGACCGGCGCACGGCGTCGACGAGCAAGCCGTGCGTGAAGGAGAACTGGCTCCCCGAGGTCGACTCCGACCACGGCTCGATCACGGCGTGCGCGATGCCCTCGTCGAGCGCGTCGAGAATCGCGTCTTCCGTTCCCGCGCCTGCCGCTACGGCGAGATCGATGTCGAACACGCGGCCGATCACCGCCGCGGTGTTCAGCACCGTGCGCGCCTCGGGAGAGAGCCGGTCGAGCCGGCGGTCCATCAGGCCGGTGAGCGCCGACGGCAGATCACCTTCGCGTTCGGCGCGCAACGTCCACCGCCCGTTCTCGAAGCGGACCGCGCTGTCTTCGAGCAGCATGCGAATCAGCTGCGTGGCGAGCAGCGGGTTGCCTTCCGAATAGCGATGCAGGTACGCCAGAAGCTCGCGGCTCGCGTCGCCGCCAACCGCGCTGAGCAGCCACTGCTGCAGCTCGGCCTCGCTCAGACGCGAAAGTGCGATCTCGTGGAATCGCTCGTCGCGCAGGAGGCGGTTCCGCCGCTCGATGACGTGCCCGCGAATGTCCTCCGAGCGCAGCGTCAGACAGATGAGCACCCGCTCGTGCTCGAGCTGCCCCAGCACGTGCTCGAGGACGTCCCACGTCGCCGAGTCGGACCACTGCATGTCGTCGAGGATGATGACGAGCGGCCGCGCGGCCGCGGCCATGCGCAGGAAGCTCAGGATCTCATCGAACAGCGCGTATCGGTTTCCTGATTGGTCGCTCGGTGGCGCGCCGGTCTGCAGCGCCGGCACGAGTCGCGGCAGCTCGCGCCATTCGTGCGCCGCCACCGATCCAAGTTGGTGGATCGCCGAGATGACTTCAGCCCACGGCGCGTACGGCGGCTTTGCGTCGGTCTCGCTGCACCGGCCGGTGACCAGCGAGCCTGCGCGCATGCGTACTTCACTCGCGAGTCGCCGAACGAGCGTCGACTTGCCCACGCCGGCCTCGCCGAACACGGCGGCCACGTTGGGGCCGGTCTCGATGCTCGCGTCGAGGAGCTTGGTGAGGCGCCGCAGCTCCTCTTCGCGTCCCACGAACTGTTTGAGGTTGATCTCCGGCTCGTGCGAGCCTTCCTCGACCTCGGCCGACGACACGACGGTGTCGCGCCCGCGGCGCTTCGCTTCGTAGAGCGCCCGGTCCGCGGCGCCGAACAGGGCGTCGAACTCCTGGTGCTCGGGCCGCGCCAACGCCACGCCGATCGACAGGCTCACGGTGATCGAGCCCGACCGCTCGCGGAGCGGCACCGACGTACGACGCACTGTGGCGCGAATGCGCTCGGCGAGCTCGCGGGCCTCTTCGAGCGGCGCGTGCGGAAGCAGCACGATGAACTCGTCGCCGGCGTAGCGGCCGACCACCCCGGTCGCCGCGGCGAGCTCGCGCAATGTTCCCGCGACGACGCGCAGCACCGCGTCGCCCTGCAGGTGGCCGTGCGTGTCGTTGACGTACTTGAAGTTGTCGACGTCGATGACGATGAGCGATACCGCCGAGAATGACCCGCGCTCGGACAGCACACGGTTCGCGGCGTCGACGAACGGCCGCCGGGTGAGCAGGCCGGTGAGATCGTCCGTCGGTCCGGACACGCGCAGCTCGCGCTCGGGCGAGCGGTTCGGCGACGCGGCCTCGAGCGCCGCGCGCTGCCGGATCGACGGCGTGCGCGTCTTCATCATGTCGTCGAACTGCGCGAACAGCTCGGCGTCGAATTGCTTGCCGACGTCGGCGCGCATGATCTCCATCGCCGCGTCGTGGGCGAGCGCGCCCTTGTAGCTCCGCTTCGACGTCAGCGCGTCATAGACGTCGGCGATGCAGAGGATGCGCGCGCTGCGCGGAATGGCGTCGCCCGCGAGCTGGTCGGGATAGCCGCGTCCGTCCCACCGCTCGTGGTGCGAGCGCACCATCGGGATGACGTCGCCCGGGAAATCCATGTCGCCGAGCATTTCCACGCCGGCGAGCGGATGCCGCTTGACGAGATCCCATTCGTCGGGTGCCAGCTTCCCGGGCTTGTTCAACACCTCGGACGGAATGATGAGCTTTCCGACGTCGTGTACGATCGCGCCGATGCGGAACCAGAACAACTCGCGCGACTCGAGCCCGGCGCGCACTGCCAGCGCGCAGGCGAGATCCGCCACGCGCTCGCAGTGACCCTGCGTGTAGCGGTCCTTCGATTCGATCGAGCCGCTCCAGTGGCGAACCGCTTCGAGGAAGTGGCGTTCCAGGCGTGCGTTCCGGCGATCGATGTCGGCGAGGTCGCGTTTGGCGCTCAGCTGCGTGAAGAGCCGGTGGCCGCGGTTGAGATGCATGAGCGCGTCGCGGTGCCGGTTCTGCTTACGGCACAGCTCCGCGTGCTCGCGCGCCGTTTCCGCCGACAACAGCAGATCGCGCCGCTCCACGGCGATCTGTTGTGCGCGCTGCAGGTGCTCTTCCGCCGACGTGAACTCGCCCATCTCGCGCGCCACGGTCCCGAGCTGTTTCTCGATCTCGCCGAGGGCGAGTCGGTCCTGCGTCTGCGCCGAGAGCGACAGCGCGAGCTGGCAGACCTCGCGCGCCGACGCGAAGTCGCCGCGCGCGATCTCGAGTGCGGCTCGGTTCACTTCGACGAGCACGCGCATTGGGATGTCGCCGATCGCGTCGGCGATCTGCACGGCCTCCTCGAACGCCTTCGTGGCGTCCTCCCACCGCTCGAGGTCCGTGCACAGCATTCCCATGTTGTTCAGGGCAATGAGCACTTCCTTCGGCGCGCCAAGCGTGCGGAACTCGGCGAGGCTGGTGCGGTAGTGGCGCAGCGTCTTCTCGTGGTCGCCGCGCACGGCCGAGATCACGCCGAGGTTCTGCGCCGTCATCGCGGCGAGGCGCGTCTCACCGGCGTCGATGCCGTGTGCCCGGGCTTCGACGTACAATTTTTCCGCTCGGTCCAGCTCGCCCTGTTGATGGAAAACGATTGCCTGGACGTTTATCGCGTGCCCGATCGCCGCGCTGTCGCCGGCGAGCTGCGCCACGGCGAGAGATACTTCGAGACAGTCGAGAGCTGCATCCGCGTTCGCGTCGAGCTGGTACGTACGGCCGATCCATCGAAGCAGCGACGACGCAACTCGCCCGTCTTGCGCGCGGTCGAGCGAATACAACGCGCGCTCGTACAACGCGCGCGCGTCGTCTCGCCGGCCTTCACGCTCGGCAAGTTGCGCCTGCTGAATCAGCTCATCGACCGAGGGCTTCATCGTCACTCGGATCCATGCTGCGGGTGGTCAGCTGAAATGCGCTGAGTGGGGAGGGTGCGGATTGCACTCCCCCCACTCCAGTATCGGCACCAAAACACTTCGGCGTGACGCCGAACTGTGATGACTAATGTCCTGACACCAGGATGTATCCCGAGCCGCGCGCGGTGGTGTTCGACGCGGTCTTGACCGATGCCTCCGCCGGTGCGGCCGGAGCCTGCGGCGCGAGCTTCACGCCCGTGCCGATCTTGTTGAAGTCACTCGGCGGACTATCATCGCCGGCGCCCACGTTATAGCCGCTGAAGTGCTTGATGCGGCGCGTCACCTTGCCGGTCACCGGATTGCGCACCGTCAGCAGGCTCGCGTCGGTCTTCGACTCGTCGATACAGGCGGCGTGCTCGTTGCGGCAGTACAGAATGTTGTAGAACGGATCGAGCGAGGCGGCGTAGTCGCCGAACGTCAACTGAACCCAACCAGTCGGCAACAGACTCGGCACGAACCGAAGGTTCGGCGTGAAGTCCACGCGCGGATGTCCCTGCGCGTCCAGCCAGGCCTTCACATGCACCGTCACCGAGCTACGCGAGGCGCTGCATGGCTTGTCCCACTCGCCAGTGCCATACGTCGACTTGGTCGGGTCGCAGACCGAGCCGGCCGGGAACGTCAGCGTGTTGCCTTCACCCAGGTTGTACGACGTGCTGCGCCAGGGATCGATCGTAATGCTGAACTGCGTCGTGTCTTCGCTGCTCAGCGACGTGGTAACGCCGCCGCCAGTCGCGGGCGATGCGTCCTGCACCGGACGCGGAGGAGCAACGACATCGCTACATCCCGCGACTGCCGCCACCAGACCCACCAGTGCCAACTTGCTTACCTTGGTCATCACAGCCTCCGTCGGCCGTTGATTGTGAAGCAGGGTGCGTCGCCACGTTCAGCGACGGGTACACCCTGCGACTCGAATTATCGGCCGGCCGGAGTGGTGATGAATTTTCTCTCGCAAATTGCAACACATCGTTCCACGGTGGAACGTTTTGTATCAGGTCGCGCGTCAGGTCACGCCGCCTGGTTCACTCCGACGAGCGCCATCCGCAGCGTTCCGAGCCTGTCGCCGAGGCCCGCGAAGCCGAGCGCGTTGACGTCGGGCGCCACGCTGTCGATCAGCGCCACCAGCGCGTCGGTCGACCGCATGAGTGACGGCGCGCACTCCGCCACCAGGTACGCGGCGATGTACGGATCCTGCTCGCGCGAGATCTTGACCGACTCCTGCAACAGGCGCAGGGCATGTCCGTCGTCGCCGCGCTCGGCGGCCAGACGCACCCGCAGCGCGTCGACCATCTCGCGCCCCTGGAACCACCACTCCGGGCGCGGCTCCACGTTGGCGCGAATCCAGTGCATCGCGTCCTCGGCCACCGCGCGTTGTCCCACCGCCAGCGCGGCGAGCGCCTGACCGGCCCGCGCGCCAAGCGCCACGTCCGGCTGGCCGATGCGGCTCGCCACGGCGATCACCTGCTCATACAGCGACGACGCCATCGCCCAGTCTTCGGTCTCGCGCGCCAGGTGCGCCATGTTGTACAGCGTCACCAGGCGATGCGCTTCGCTCGCCGATTCGGTGAAGGCCTTCAGGGCCTCCTCGAACCGCTCTCCCGCCAGCTCCGACTGCCCGCGCCTGAAGTACAACACCCCCAGGTCGAGCGCGGCGAGGCCAGCGAGATCCACCGCGTGCGCACTCTTCGCCGCCTCGAGCGCGCGATCGTACGCCGCCTCGGCTGCCGCCAGCTCTCCCGACTTCTGGTGGATGATGCCGATGTTGATGTGGCACGCGGCTTCGCCGCACCGATCGCCGACGCTGCAGAAGAGCGAGAGCGCGCGATGGAAGAACTCCGACGACTCCGCGGGGCGGCGATCCATCAGCGACATACCGAGCCGCTTCAACGCTTCGGCAAGCAGGCGCTCGTCGCTCGCGTTTTCCGCCGCGCCCACGGCTTCGCGCGCCACCGTCTCCGCTTCCTGCCACTCGCCGAGACGGCCCTGGTACATCGAGATCATGTTCAGCAACGCCGCTTCCTCCGCGCTGTCGCCGAGCGATCGCGCGGTGGCGAGCAGCTCGCGGCAGCAGGCGATGGTCTCGGTGGCCGGCTGGCCCTGGAGTGCGCGCATGCGCTGGCGCATGCGCTGCAACCCGAGCACGGAGTGATTGCCCACTTGGCCTTCGAGACCCGCCAGAGCGCGGTCGCACAGCTCTTCGGTAAGGGCATAGCGCCCTTCCGTTTCCGCGACGTCGGCGAGGCGGTGCAACGCCAGCGCGCGCTCGGCCGGTCCGCCCGCGGTGCGCTCCGCAACCTCGAAGAACCGACGCGCCTCCGCGTGCGCGTAGACCGCGAGCGCCGCGCTGCCCGCCGCCGTCGCATGGTGATACGCCTTCTGTGCGTTGCCGGCGCGATCGAAGTGCACCGCGATCTCGGCGACGCTCTCGGGACAGCGCTCTTCCATCGCCGCGCCGACCTTCTCGTGAATTCGCGCGACGCGCCGTGGGTTGATCGAGCGACGCACCGCGTCGACGAGCAGCCCGTGCGTGAAGGAGAACTTCGTACCCGCGGCCACCTCCGCCAACGGCTCGATGACCGCGTGCGCAATCGCTTCGTCGAGGGCGTCGAGAATCTCGTCCTCGCCGCCAGCGCCGGCGGCGATCGCCAGATCGATGTCGAATACGCGTCCGATCACGGCCGCGGTGTTCAGGATCTTCCGCGCCTCGGGCGACAGCCGGTCGAGCCGGCGGTCCATGAGGCCCGTGAGCGCCGACGGAAGGCCTTCCTCGCGCTCGGCGCGCAGCGTCCAGCAGCCGTTGTCGAATCGAACCGCGCCGTCCTCGAGCAGCATGCGCACGAGCTGCGTCGCGAGCAGCGGGTTGCCCTCGGAGTAGCGCTGCAGGTAGTCGACCAGCTCGCGGCTCGCGTCGCCGCCGAAAACGCTCGTCAGCCACTTCGTCAGCTCGCTCTCGCTGAGCCGCGGCAGTGTGATCTCGTGAAAGCGCTCGTCGCGCAGCAGCCGGTGGCGGCGCTCTTGCACGACACCGCGCGAATCTTCGGCACGTAGCGTCAGGCAGATGAGGACGCGCTCCTGCTCCAGCTCGTGCATCACGTGCTCGAGCACGTCCGACGAGCCCGTGTCCGACCACTGCATGTCGTCGAGCACCACGACCAACGGACGCGCGGCGGCGGCATCGCGCAGGAATGCGACGATCTCGTCGAACAACACGTATTTGTTGCTGCCCGGCTCGAGCGGCACGGCGGTGAGCTTGAGCGCCGGCACGAGACGCGGGAGCTCGCGCCACTCGCGCGGACTCACGACGCCGAGCTCGTGGAGCGCGGCGATCACTTCGGCCCACGGCGCATACGGTGGCTTCGCGTCGGCCTCGCTGCACCGGCCGGTGACGAGCGACCCGGCACGCATGCGCACTTCCGCCGCAAGTTGACGCAGCAGCGTCGACTTGCCGACGCCGGCTTCACCGACCACGGCCACCACGCTCGGGCCCGTTTCGATCGTCGAATCGAGCAGCCGCACCAGGCGACGCAGCTCGTCTTCGCGGCCGATGAACTGCTTGAGGTCGATCTCCGGTTCGCGTGAACCCTCTTCCACTTCCGCGGCCGACACGACGGCATCGCGCCCGCGACGCTTGGCTTCGTACAGCGCACGGTCGGTGGCGCCGAAGAGACCGTCGAAGTCTTTGTGCTCCGGCCGCGCCGAAGCGACGCCGATCGACAGCGTGACCGTGATCGAACCCGAGCGCTCGAGGAGCGGTACCGCCGTCTGTCGCACACGCGAGCGCACACGTTCGGCCAACGCGCGCGCTTCGTCGAGCGGTGCGTGCGGGAGGAGGATCACGAACTCGTCGCCGGCGTATCGGCCAACGACGCCCGTGGCTGCCGCGATCTCGCGCAGCGTTCCCGCGACCACGCGCAGCACGGCGTCGCCCTGCAAGTGGCCGTGCGTGTCGTTGACGTGCTTGAAGTTGTCGACGTCGATGACGATGAGCGACACGGTGGCGAACGGGCCGCGATCGCCCAGCGTTTTGTTCGCGGCGTCGACGAACGGACGGCGCGTGAGCAAGCCGGTGAGATCGTCGGTCGGGCCCGTGACCCGCAGCTCGCGTTCCGGCGAGCGTACCGGCGACGACGCCTCGAGTGCCGCACGCTGGCGAATGGCCGGCGTGCGCGTCTTCATCATGTCGTCGAACTGCGCGAACAGCTCGGGATCGAACTGCTTGCCCGTGTCGGCGCGCATCACTTCCATGGCCGCGTCGTGCGGCAGTGCGCCCTTGTAGCTGCGCTTGGAGGTGAGCGCATCGTACACGTCGGCGATGCAGAGAATGCGCGCGCTGCGCGGAATGTCCGCGCCGCCCAGCTGATCGGGATACCCCTGGCCGTCCCACCGCTCGTGGTGCGAGCGCACCATCGGGATGACGTCGCCCGGGAAATCCATGTCGCTGAGCATTTCCACGCCCGCCACCGGGTGCCGTTTGACGAGCTCCCACTCGTCCGGCGCCAGCTTGCCCGGCTTGTTCAACACGTCCGACGGAATGATCAGCTTCCCCACGTCGTGCACGATGGCGCCGATGCGGAACCAGAACAGCTCGCGCGTCTCGAGACCGGCGCGCAGCGCCAGCGCGCAGGCGAGATCCGCCACGCGCTCGCAGTGACCTTGCGTGTAGCGATCCTTCGATTCGATCGTGGCGCTCCAGTGCCGGACCGCCTCGAGGAAATGGCGCTCGAGCCGCGCGTTGTGGCGGTCGATGTCCGCTACGTCGCGCTTGGCGCTCAGCTGCGTGAAGATGCGGTGGCCGCGGTTGAGATGCATGAGCGCATCCCGGTGCCGGCCCTGCTTGCGACACAGCTCCGCGTGCTCACGCGCCGTCTCGGCGGAGAGCAACAGATCGCGGCCCTCGAGCGCGATGACCCGGGCGCGCTCCAGATGCGCTTCGGCCGCCGCCAACTCGCCCATCTCGCGCGCCACCGTGCCGAAGTGCTTCTCGATCTCACCCTGCGAGAAGCCGCCCGGCGTCTGCACCGACAGCGACATCGCGAGCTCGCAGGCGCTGCGCGCCGCCACGAAGTCGCCGCGCGCGATCTCGAGCGCGGCGCGATTCACTTCGATCATGATGCGCGCCGGGATGTCGCCGAGTGCGTCGGCGATCTGCGTACCTTCCTCGAACGCCTTCGTGGCGTCCTCCCACCGCTCGAGGTCCGTGCACAGCTTGCCCATGTTGTTCAGGGCGATGAGCACTTCCTTCGGCGCGCCGAGCGTGCGGAACTCGGCGAGGCTGGTGCGGTAGTGGCGCAGCGTCTTCTCGTGGTCGCCGCGCACGGCCGAGATCACGCCGAGGTTCTGCGCCGTCATCGCGGCGAGGCGCGTCTCACCCGCGGTGATGGCCTGCGAGCGTGCCTCGATCCAGAGCGACTCGGCCTTGTCCAGATCGCCGTCCTGCTGATAGACGATCGCCTGGATGTTGATCGCGTGTCCCACGGCGCCTGCGTCGCCCACGAGCTCGGCGATCGCGATGGCCGCCTCGAGGCAATCCAGCGCAGCGGCGAGATCGGCGTCGAGCTGATAGGTGCGCGCGATCCATCGGAGCAACGACGACGCGAGCTTGCCGTCCTCACTGCGGCGCAGCGAATAGAGCGCCCGCTCGTACAACGAGCGGGCGTCGTCGCGCCGTCCCTCGCGTTCCGCGAGCTGGGCTTGCTGGATCAACACGTCGACCGAGGGCATCATCGTCGCTCGGACCGCCACCGCAAATAGGGGAGACAAAAAAAGCGAGGGGGTAGGCGCGAGTGGTTCCACGCCTACCCCTTCAGTATCGGCAGTACGCCGTCATCCGATCACATGTTGCCGTGAATCGAACGTAACTGTGTAGAGCAACCCGACTTAGAGCTTCGGATGCGTACCAGCCGAACTCGTGCGCTTGAGTCCGGACAGACGAGCGGAGAACGACGCCCCCGCACCCGGGACCAGACGATTCGCGCTCAAACCGCCTTCCTGCGCCTGCTCCGAGCAGTTCGGGCTTTGCACGCCCACGCTGCAGACTTCGCCGCTGGCGAACATGTAGCCGGAGAAGTGATGGATCTGGAACGAGGCCTGTCCACGCGCCTCATCGATCTGGACGTTCATCAACTCGGTCGGAACCACGACGCCCTGTGCGTCATCGACCTGCGATTCGCTGGCGAAGTACACCACGCGAAGCGCACTGAGCGAACGGCTCGACCAATCCGTGCCGCTCATGTCCTGCGTGACCACGAGCGGACGGGCGAACTGAGTTCCGTGGGGCTGGAACTCATACGAAAGGAGCTGCCCCGGACGGCTGCTGACCGACAAGGTCATCGTCGTCGCCAGCGCACCGCGCGGCACGACCACCGTGAGGCCGGCCGACGGCAGCGACAACACGCCGCCTGCCGGACCGATCTTCGCCGACGCCGACGTGGCACCGGAGAACGTCAGACCGCCGCTGATACGATTGAAGCCGGCGCCGCCTTCCGTACAACCCGGATTCTCCGGCGGGCAACCGTCGCCCGAGCCCATCAGATAGCCGCTGAAGTGCTTGATGCGGCGCGTCACCAGGCCGGTGACCGGATTCTTCACCGTGACGAGCGTCGCGTCACCCGACAACTCGCTGACGCAAGCCGAGTAGGCGGACGTGCAATACAGGATGTCCGAGCTGGGGTCCTGCGCCGCGGACACATCGGTGAACGCCAACGTCACCCAGTTCAGCGGGTTGGACGTCGGAACGAACCGGAGGTGGTTCGCGAAGTCCACACGGGGATGGCCGGCCGCGTCGAGCCACGCAGACGCATTCACCGTGATCGGAGCAGTGGCAGGCGTACAGGAGTTGTCCCACTCCGCCGTGCCGTAGGACGAGGACGGATCGCAGATCGAACCAGCCGGAAAGCGAACGCTGTTGCCCGCTCCGAGAAAGAACGAAGAGTTCACGGTGGGGTTCACCGTGAAGCTGAACCGAACCGTGTCCGTCTTGGTGAGCGTCGCCAGAGCGCCGCCGCCGGAGACGATCGCCGGCTGATGAGCAGTCTGGTTACCCGGGGCCACCGCACCGTCGTTACACGCGGCGAGGCCTGACACAAGGGCGATGAGTACTGTGGTACGTTTTGCCTTGAACATCAAAGCCTCCGTCGGCTATTGATAGTTGTGTAGGGCGCCGTCCTCGCATCTGCGCGATGGGTACACCCTGCCCGTCGAATTATCGGCCGCCGAATCCTGCGATGAATTTCATTCAAGTTTTTGTAACACATCGTTGCAGCCTGCAACGATCTGACGCAGGTCGTCCGGCGCGACCCCGGGAAAACGACCCCGAAAACGATGAAGGGACGGCCCACCAGGCCCGTCCCTTCGGTACTCGTCGAGCTCGGAGTGCTACCGCCGGCCGGATACGAGGATGTATCCTGAGCCGCCGATCCGATTGAATGCTTCGTCGCTGCCGTCGCCGGCGCCGACGTTGTAGCCACTGAAGTGCTTGATGCGACGCATCACCTTCCCCGTGACCGGGTTGCGCATCGTGAGGAGCGAAAGGTCCGTCTTCGATTCGTCATAGCAGCCCGACGTATCGGTGACGCAGTACAGAATGCTGTAGAACGGATCGAGCGACGCGGCGTAGTCGCCGAACGTGAGATTCACCCATCCCGTCGGTAGCACGCTGGGAACGAACCGCAGGTTCGGCGTGAAGTCGACGCGGGCGTGGCCATGCGAATTCATCCACGCCTTCACGGTCACGGTCACCGAGCCCCGTGCCGCCGTGCAGGGTTTGTCCCACTCCGTAACGCCATAGCTCGACGTTTTCGGATCGCAGATCGCGCCGGGCGGAAAAGTGATGCTGTTGCCGGCGCCGAGGTAATACGTGGTGCTGCGCCGCGAATCGATCGTGATGTTGAAGCGCGCCGTATCGGTCGCGCTCAACGCGGTCGTCACCCCGCCGCCCTCGACGGTCGCGGTTGCGGGAGCATCGGCGCGAGGAGCCACCGTATCGCTACACGCGGCCACCATCGCCACGAGCACGAGACCTACTGTCTTGCTTGCCTTCATTATCAAAGCCTCCGTCGGCCGTTGATTGTCGTGCGAGGCGCGCCCACCGCACCTGCGCGATGAGTACACTCTGCGCATGCGATTATCGGCCGCGCCGCGAGGCGATGAATCTTTTGCGTCCCCCTGCAACAGTTCGTTCCAACGTGCAACGTTTCTTCGCAAGGCTTGGAGCTTGCACCAGTCGCGAACCGACCAGGAGCCATTCGTGAAGCTCACACTGTTGTCCGACGAATCGATCCGCCTCGAGCCCGTTCCCGGGCCCATGACCATCGAGGCCATGTCCGCCGACCAGAGCTACTCCCCCTTCCATATGGTTGCGGGCGGTCTGGCCTACTGCACCTTTTCGGTGATCCACGCCTGGGCCGAGCACGCCGGCCTCCAGGCCGACGACCTGGTGCTCGATGTCGCCTGGAAGTTCGCCGACGATCCGCATCGCGTGGGCGAGCTCGACGTCCGTTTCACCTGGCCGTCGCTTCCCGCCAAGCGCCTCGAGGCCGCGAAGCGCGTCGCCGAGATGTGCACGATCCACGCGACGCTCACGCACCCGCCAACGATCGTCATCAGCGGAACGGCCGGCCAATGACCGTTCCCGTCGTCCGATTCACCGTGCGCGGAATAGACACCGTCGCTGGACTCGGCCGCCCCTACACCTGCGTCTACGACGGCACCTGCAAGGTGTGCACGCGGCTCGCGCACGCGCTGGAAAAATGGGACCGAGACCACCAAATCGAAGTCGTGCCGTCGCAGGCCCCCGGCGTGATGGCCCGCTTTCCGTGGATTCCCGCGCGCGCCTACGCCGAGGCGCTGCAGCTCATCGGCCCGACCGGCCACACCTGGCAGGGCGCCGCCGCGATCGAGCAGCTGCTCCATGTGCTGCCGAAGGGAAAGCTCGTCGCGTGGCTCTTCAAGATTCCGTTCGTCCGGCCCATCGCCGACCGCATCTACAAATGGTTCGCGCGCAACCGTTACCACCTCGGCTGCGGCGAACACTGTCAATCGCGTCCGGTCGACGTGGACTTTCGAGATCGCTGAATTCCCTCGCTGAGCGTCTTCGCCCACTCGTCGACGAGCTGCATCTCGGCGTCGTCGAGCTCCTCGGACTCCGACTGAACTCCGGTTGAGGTTCCACCAGCCGCGCGCGCGACGTTCTCCGCGAGACCGATCCAAGCGCCGCGCTGCAGCCAGTCGCCGACCGTTCGCAGCATGACCTCGTCGAGCACCGTCGCCGCGCGATCGTACACCTGAATCT
The DNA here is from genome assembly GCA_028287235.1 of Gemmatimonadota bacterium. Taxonomy (GTDB): domain Bacteria; phylum Gemmatimonadota; class Gemmatimonadetes; order Gemmatimonadales; family Gemmatimonadaceae; genus JAQBQB01. Next base: position 84,911 of record JAQBQB010000023.1, read on the forward strand.
CGAAGCGCACCGCGTCGCCGCGAGGCTCGAGGAGAAAGCGCGCGGCGCCGGCGATCGGATGCCCCGCGACCGTGAGCAGCGTCATGCGGCGGTCGGCGGCTTCCGCCACACGCACCTGCACCTGACCGCGCACGGGAATCTCCAGCGTCAACGTCGCCCCTTCGTCCATGCGCGTTGCGCCGGCCGGCTCGACCTTCACCGTCACGATCGATGGCAACAGCGTGGGGAGATGGTGCCGCACGTGGTCGAACAATGCGTCGGCGTCGTAGCGGCCGCCGTGGATGTCGACCCAGTAGCGCTTACGCGTGAGCGTGCCCACCCCACTCGACGGGTGCTGCTCCGGTTGTTCGGTGGCCAACCGGCGCAGGCCTTCGTCGAGGCGCGTCGGCGCCAGGTTGAAGACATCAGTCAATGCGTTCTGCGCGCCCGGCTGGATGAAATTTCCCTCGGACAGCATGTGCATCTGCGACTCGGTGAACGGCACGTCCACGCCGATCGCCTCGAGCGCGCGTATTCCCCAGGACGCAAACAGCTCGGGCAGCGGCGCCTGTACGGCCGCGCGGTTGGTGATCGTGCGCAGCCGTGCGGTCAAGTCGTTTTGCGACGTGACTTCCGGTCCCGCGACCTCGAGCACGCGGCACCGCACGTCGCTTCGATCCACCGCGAGCGCGAGCACCTCGGCGAGATCCTCATGCCAGATGGGCTGAAATTTCTGCTCGCCGTCGCCGATCGTGGGAATCACCGGCAGCGAGCGGACCATGCGCAGCAGCATCGAGATGTTTTCGTCGCCCGGCCCGTACACCGCGCCGGGGCGCACGACGACCCATTCGCGCGAGAACGCGCGCACCACGTCTTCGGCGACGCACTTCGACTTGTGATAGCCGGACCGCCCACGCTCCGCGCCGAGCGAGGATACGAAGACCACGCGCTTGACTCCGGCGCGCTCGGCCTCGAGCACGACGTATCGCGTTCCGTCGATGTTGACCGACTGAAAGGTGCGCGTGGGCGGCTGCTCGTCGACGATCCCGGCGATGTGCAGCACGACGTCGCACCCCTCGGCCGCGCCACGTATCGATTTCTCGTTGGAGACGTCGCCCGGCCACCCGTCGACGCCCTCGGGCCACCACTGCTCACCTCGCCCGGCGTGCCGGCTCAAGACCCGAACCGTGTGGCCGCGCCGGTGCAGCGCCCGTACGGACGACTCGCCGATCACCCCTGTACCGCCAGTCACCAAGACCTTCATGCGTGTCCTCGCTGTAAGTGACAGGAATCGGGCAGGTTAAGTGCCAAGCAAGCGGGTGGTTACACGGCCGTCTCGTGTGTCGTCAACCGTGTGCCCAGCGACGCAGCTTGGCTTCTGCTGCCGATACTGGGAGTTATGTCCGCCTATAAACGTTTATTTGTTCTGGTCGCGCTCGCTGGTTGCTCGCGCGCCCCGTCGGGCACCGTCTGGTTCGGCGCGGCCGGGCCGTCGCATGACGCGAACGGGGCGGCGAATCAGCGCGGGGCGGAGCTCGCCCTCGACGAGATCAACACCGCCCAGGGCCAATCGCGCCGCTTCAACATCAAGTTCATGGACGACTCGGCAAATGGCGTTCGCGCCGCCGGCGTCGCCCAGGACTTCGTGAACGATCCGAAGGTCGTCGCTGTCGTGGGACACGTTAATTCTGGCGCGATGATGGCGGCAGCCAAAGTCTACGACGGACACCTCCCCGCCATTGCCACCGCGGCCACGTCGCCGGCCCTGAGCGGCATTTCGCGCTGGACCTTCCGCGTCATCTCGAGCGACTCGCTGAACGGACTCCGCATCGCGACCCACATGGGCCGCCTCGGCCGAAAGCGCGCCGCCGTGCTCTACGAGAACAACGCCTACGGCCGCGGTCTGGCCGACGCCTTCCGCCGCGGATTCTCCGGCGAGATCGTCGGCATCGATCCGGTCAGCGACCGGCCGGGCGAAGACCTCGAGCCGTTCGTCACCTGGTACAAGCAGCAGCACGCCGACCTCGTGTTCGTCGCCGGCACCGCCGCGTCGGGCCTCGCGTTCATCAAGGAAGCGCGCCGCCAGCAGATCACTGCCGACTTGGTCGGCGGCAACGGCTGGGCGACGATGGTGGGCGACCCGCTCGCCGACGGTGCGTACTTCCCTACGCCGTTCAACGCCGCCGACCCGCGCCCCGAAGTCCAGGCGTTCGTCGCCGCATATAAGAAGAAGTACAACGAGACGCCGACCGCGTACGCCGCTCTGGCCTACGACGCGACGAAGCTCCTCGCCCAGGCGGTGGACAAGGTCGGGCCCGACCGCATCAAGATTCGCGACTACCTCGGGAGCCTGCCGGAGACCTATCACGGCGTGACCGGCCCGATCGCATTCGGACCGAACGGCGACCCGAAGGACAAGAGCATGCTCATGGCACGCATCCGCCAGGGCGCGCTCCAAGTGGAGTCGAACCAATGAGCGCGCTCGATCGCCTGAAGCTGAACACGATCCGCGGCCGTCTCTGGCTCGGCTTCGGCATTCTCGTGGGCCTGCTGATCATCGCCGGCGCCGTCGCGCGCTCGTCGTTCGCCGGCATGTCGTTGACGATCACCCAGTCGCTCGCCGACGTGCAGGCCGAGGCGCAGCTCGCCAGCCAGCTGTCGGCGAACGCGGCGAAGACCATCGAAGCGGGATCGCGCTACATCGACACGCGCGACTCCGCGGCGCTCAACGCCTTTAGAAAATTCGGATGGGCGGCGCACGACGTTCAGCGCCAGATGAACGACCGCTCCAGCCAGTCGGCCACGGAAGTCGCGACCGTGGCGTCGATCGAGAACAAGCTCTCGGCCATGGAAGTGAGCTACGCGCTCGCCCATCGCCTCGCCGATTTGGGCCGCGTGGACGACGCGCGCAAAGCCGCCGCGCAGGCGCGCGGCGCCATCGACGACCTGCTCAACAACATCGAGCTGCTCGGCGCGCTCAAGGCGCAGAAGGTGGCGGAAGCGCGCGACCATCTCGCGTCGGAGACGCAGCGGCGGTCGGCGTGGCTCATCACGCTCATCGGTCTGGCGTTGGTGATCGGCGTGCTCGTCGTGATGTACACGGTGCGCCGCATCGGCGAGCCGCTCGACCGCCTCGTGCAGCACGCGCGGCGCTTGAGCGACGGCGACCTCTCGAGCCGCGTGGACAGCGACATGCCCGGCGAGTTCAGCATCCTCGCCATGGCGATGAACCAGACGGGCGAATCGCTGTCGCGCGTCGTGACGGTCACCGCGCGCACGGCCGAGGAAGTTTCCAGCTCGGCGCACGACCTCGCGTCGGTCTCCGAGCAGATCTCGCTCTCGGCCAGCCAGATGGCGAGCGCCATGACGGAAGTCTCACACGGCGCGGAAGCACAAGTGCAGCAGCTGCGCACCGTCGACGACACGTTGCAGGCGATCCGCGAAGCGGCCGACGGCGTGAAGGAGCGCTCCTCTGAAGTCACCGGGCTGGCGCGCAGCATCGAGGGCGCGGCCCACGCCAAGCGCATCGAGATCGACCGCGCGCTCGGCATTCTCGTGGACGTGAAGCACAGCGTGGAGCGCGCCGCCGAGGAGATTCGCGCTCTCAACTCCACCGTGAGCGACATCAGCCGCTTCGTCGCCTCGGTGGGACAGATCGCCGATCAGACCAACCTGTTGGCGCTCAACGCCGCCATCGAAGCGGCACGCGCCGGCGACGCCGGCCGCGGGTTCGCGGTGGTCGCCGACGAGGTGCGCAAGCTCGCCGAACAGTCGCAGAAGGCCGCCGACGACATCGTGATCATGACCACGCAGGTAACCGCGCGCGTCACGAGCAGCGCCCGCGCCATGGAAGCGAGCGCCGGCCGCGTCGGCGAGATCGAGCGCGTGTCGCGCGACATCGACGCGGCGCTGCGCACCATCACCGACGCGGCCGAGAAGACCCGTGTCGCCGCGGTTGGCGTCACGGGCGCCGCGGAGGCGAACGCCTTTGCCGTCAACAGCGCGGCGACGAGCCTCGAGTCGATCGCCAAGACCGCGGAAGGCCACGCGGCCGCAGCCGAGCAGGTGAACGCATCCACACAGGAACAGAGCGCCGCGTGCGAGCAGATGACCTCCGCGAGCAACGTGTTGCTCGGTGGGGCGAATCAATTGAGAGAGCTCGTTGGGGGATTGAGGACCTGAAATACTCCTGGTCCCCGGTCTGAGGATGACAGGTTGAAATTCGGAAGGGCCGAGCGGCAAGCCGCTCGGCCCTTTTGTCGTTCCTCAGAACTCAGCCCAGGGACCAGTGAACTAGAGTGCCCACCCCCGCCCCAACCGCCATTACGCGGTATCCACCCAGGCATTGCGACACTCCCAAGCAGTGCCGAGCTTTTCCCGGATGCATATTCAAACGCTCGCCGTTCACGCCGGCCACGACGTCGATCCGGCGACGGCCGCCGTTACGCCCCCCATCCACCTCTCCACCACCTTCGCGCGCGAAGCGGATGGGAGCTACCGCGGGGGCTTTCTCTACTCGCGCTACGCCAACCCCAATCGCTCCGCGCTCGAGACCTGTCTCGCGCGGTTGGAGGGCGGCGCGGCGGCGGCGGCGTTCGCGTCTGGCTCCGCCGCTACGATGACGCTGCTCCAGGCGATCGGCCCCGCCTCGCACGTCATCCTGCCCGACGACGCGTACTTCGGTTCGATCAAGCTCGCGCGCGACGTCTTCGGCCCCTGGGGCATGGAGGTGTCGATCGTCGACATGACGAACCCCGCCAACGTTTCGCAGGCAATGCGCACGAACACGAAGCTCGTGTGGCTCGAGACGCCGTCGAATCCGTTGCTCGGGATCGCCGACATCGCCGCCCTCGCCGACATCGCGCATCGCGGCGGCGCAGTCTGCGCCGTCGACAACACCTGGGGCACACCCGTGCTACAGCGGCCGTTGGAGCTGGGCGCCGACGTCTCGATGCATTCCACGACGAAATACTTGGGCGGCCACAGCGACGTGCTGAGCGGCGCGCTGGTGTTCAAGGCGAACGACGAGCTGTATCAGCGTGTCAACTCCATCCAGATGACCGGCGGCGCCGTACCGTCGCCGTTCGACTGCTGGCTGGTGATGCGCGGCGTGCGCACCCTTCCCCTCCGCGTCCACGCACAGAGTGCGTCGGCAATGGGGCTGGCCGAGTTCCTCGCGAAGCATCCGCGCGTGGAGGCGGTGCACTATCCGGGACTGAAGTCGCATCCGTCGCACGACGTCGCATGCCGGCAGATGAGCGGCTTCGGAGGCATGCTGTCGGTGCAGGTGAAGGCGACGGCGCCGGAGTCGATCGCCATCGCCGATCGTCTCGAGCTCTTCACCCAGGCCACGAGTCTCGGCGGCACGGAGAGTCTCATCGAGCATCGCGCGTCGGTCGAAGGACCGGGTACGCGCTCGCCCGCCAATCTGCTCCGCGTCTCCGTAGGACTGGAGCACGTCGACGATCTCAAGGAGGACTTCGACCGGGCGTTGGGCGGCTGATGCCCAACGCAGTACTGCTCCTGAGCGGCGGCCTGGACTCGACGACGCTCCTCGCGGACGCACTGCACGAAGGCTTCGACGTGCACGCCATGAGCTTTCGCTACGGCCAGCGCCATTCCACCGAGATCGACGCCGCCCGCCGCGTGGCGGCGGCGTACGGCGTGCGCGATCACGTCATCGTCGACATCGATTTGAGAGTCTTCGGTGCGTCGGCGCTCACCAGCGACATCGACGTGCCGAAGGATCGCGACATGAGCGACGCGGGCGACACCACGATCCCGATCACCTACGTGCCGGCGCGCAACACGATCTTTCTGTCGTTCGCGCTGGCGTGGGCCGAAGTGCTCGGGGCGGGCGACATCTTCATCGGCGTAAATGCCCTCGACTACTCGGGGTATCCCGACTGCCGGCCCGAGTACATCGCCGCGTACGAGCGCATGGCCAACCTCGCGACGCGCGGCGGCGTCGAAGACACGAACCGCATCCACATCCGCACGCCGCTCATCGATCTGACCAAGGCGCAGATCATTCGCCGCGGCCTCGACCTCGGCGTGGACTATTCCATCACCCAGAGCTGCTACGACCCGAGCGAGAGCGGCGCCGCCTGCGGCCACTGCGACGCCTGCCAGCTCCGGCTCAAGGGCTTCGCCGAGGCCGGTACCTCCGATCCCGCCCCGTATATTTCGGGATAGTGTACACCGTCAAAGAGATCTTTTATACGCTGCAGGGTGAAGGCGCACAGGCCGGCCGCCCCGCGGTCTTCTGTCGCTTCTCCGGGTGCAATCTGTGGACGGGGCGCGACGCGGACCGCGCCTCTGCCGTCTGCACGTTTTGCGACACGGACTTCGTCGGCGTCGGGCCCGATGGGGGCAAGTTTGCCGACGCCGCCGCGCTTGCCGACGCCGTCGCGTCGCGCTGGCCCACGGAGAGCTTCGCCGACCGCTTCGTGGTCTGCACCGGCGGCGAGCCTCTGCTGCAGCTCGACAGCGCGGCGGTCGACGCGCTGCACTCGCGCGGATTTACCGTGGCCGTCGAGACGAACGGCACCCAGCAGCCCCCGCCGGGCATCGACTGGATCTGCGTCAGCCCCAAGGCGCAGGCCGCGGTCGTGCTCGACCAGGGGCACGAGCTCAAGCTCGTGTTCCCCCAGCCGGGCGTCGACCCCGAGCGCTTTGCGTCCATGCGCTTCGAGCAGTTCTTCCTGCAGCCCATGGACGGTCCTCAGCTCGCCGAAAACACGCGAGCGGCGATGGATTACTGCCTCGCGCATCCGCGCTGGCGCCTGAGCATCCAAACCCACAAGCTGCTCGGCATTCGTTGATCGGTGCACGCTCTGGCGCGCGCCATTCACTGCGGCGAAGGATCACGTAGCCCGTGTGATCTTTCGCACGGTCGCGTCCGATACTCACAAGCATCGTTGACCTCGCTCCTGAGGCGGCTTAGAATCCTCATCTTGCTGGGTCCGGCTCGCGGACGAACCACCTTGCCATAGACGGATGCGCTCTCTTTCGACGACACGCCCCACTCGCCTCGCGATCGTGCTCTGCACGGCCGCGGCGCTGTGTGCGCCGGTGTCGCGGGCGAGCGCCCAGTCGACCAAGCCCTTCGCTTCGTTCAGCAATTCGGCGCTCACGCTTCGCGACTCCGTGGTCCAGATGGCCCGGGCGCAACTCGGCAAGCGCTACCGAACGGGTGGCCAGGCGCCGGAAAAGGGCTTCGATTGCAGCGGCCTCGTTCGATACGTCTTGTCCGCGCTCAACGTGGGTCTGCCGCGCACGGCGCGCCAACAGGCCGGCGTGGGCCTCGCGCTCACCCGCGATACCAGCGAGCTCCTGCCTGGCGACCTGCTGACGTTCGGAAAGACGAAAAAGGGCGTGAGCCACGTGGCCATCTACATCGGCGAGGGCAAGTACATCCACGCCAGCAGTAAGGCCGGAAAGGTCATCGAGAGCTCGTTCGACCGCCCGCATTCGTCGCTCGTCAAGATGTGGCGTGGCGCGCGTCGCGTGCTCTCGCTCGACGACAGCGCGTCGACCATCGTCATCGCGACGTCGCCCAAGCCTGACGGGCAGCCGTAGCGGTTTTGTTGTCCTGAGCGAAGCGACGGATCGCATTCCTCGCGGAGCGATCCTTCGTCGCTTCGCTCCTCAGGATGACACCTTGGTCAGGGTTTCCGTCGCTTCCCAACCAACCCGCTGGAGTCCACCGTCGCGCCGGTCCTCGGAAAATCCAGCGCGCTCAGAGAGTCGATCAGCGTCAACGCGCGCCGGCTCGTGTCGGCTTGCAACACGCCGGGCCATAACTGCATCGTGGGCCGCAGCTCCGCCGCTCCAACGTGTCGCGCCGAATCGATCGTCGCACAGGCCACGACGCCGCGGTTCGTCGGCTCGCGCAGCTTGAACGGCCCGTACGTGAGCAGGTTGCCGAGGGAGTAGAGCACGAGTCGGTCGTCGCGCCATTCGGCGGCCCGCAGCACGTGAGGGCCGTGGCCCACGACCATCGTCGCGCCGGCGGCCAGCGCCGCGTCGGCGAACCCCACCGGGTTGCCGCGATCCATTCTCAGAAAACGCTCATTAGCATTCTTGGTCCGCTGCGCTCGTGGGCCCTCGGCGCCCATGTGCACGGTGACGATCACCGTGCCGTACTGCTCCACGGCGCGCGCCACGTGCCGGCGCACGGCGCGCAGGTCGCGCGCGTCGGGCGTGGTGGTGTCGGTGTGGAAGCCCAACACGGCGATCGTGTCGCCCGAGCGCAGCGGAACCGGCGTGGCGAGCGTGTCGCCGCCCGTCACGCGGATTCCCGCCGCGGTGAGGTACGCGATGGTCGTATCGCGCCCATCCTCGCCCGCGTCGCGCGAATGGTTGTTCGCCACGTTGCCGACGAGCACCACCGAGCTGTCCACGGCGCGGCGCAGAGCCGCCGCCGCGCTCGGCGCCTGCCGGAAGGCGAAGCAGCTCGTCGACTTGGGCCCGCACTTCGGCGGCACCGCGCCCGTGCCGATCGCGCCCTCGACATTGAGCAGCACCACATCGGCGCCGGCGAGAAAAGGCTTCAGCGCCTTCGCGAGGCTATCCGGCTCGGGGCGCAGACCAAAGCGGCGCCAGAGCGTGTCCGCCGCGTACCTGGCCCAGAACGGATCGAGGTTGGTTCCGAGCGTGACGTCGCCCCCCGCGCAGACGCGGACGGGCGCCGAGAGCGGGCGGGTTTGGGATCGCGCGACCGCGGCCGCGCCGATTAGCGCCACGAAGGCGAGGAGGGTGGCGCGCCGCGGGAAAAGCATCACGGATGCGCGATGGAAATCTGTCCACGGTAGTCCGCCGACCAGCATGACAGATCGCTCATGCGCGCACCAGTGACGGCAGGTTGCACGAGCGGCTGCCCCGCTGCCGGCTGGGTGACCGCCGGCTGAATCACCCCCAACGCCGTCGCGGGCGGAGCGGCGCTGGCCGCGCCATCGCACAGCCGAACCACCTGCTCATAGCCGCGGCCGAAATCGGCGAACACGCGTCCGTCCTCCAGTACGACCACCGGCAGACTGCCGGAGAGGAACCGTTGCTCGTGCCGCACGGGAACGCGCGCCGACGGCGGAACGGGCGCCGGTGCGATTCCGGCCACGGTGCCGCCTGTACTGCCAGTGTGGACTGCCTGCGCCCCGGCGATCGGCGCCCCGATAATCGACGCGCCGGCGAGAGCCGCAATGATGAACATCGAAACGATTCGCATCCCCGCCTCCATCCCATTAGACCCGTCCTGGTCCGACACCGTTCCCGCCGGGATTTCCTCCTGCCAACCTATTCCCTCATTGCGGTGTCTCATAGAGTCTGAAACATTGGGCGACCTGCGTCCGTCAGGACTGTTCGGTTGTGGGACGTCGAATCCCACAGGCGAGCAGCGAGACCGAAGAAAATGCTTGCTTACAACGCCCTAACCCATTGGATTAATGTGCGTTAGCAGATGATTGAGAGCGGCATGGTCCTTCCCTAAGCGCCTCGTAGTCCTCAGGTCCTCGCCCCCCCCGCCATCTCCGCACGAGCCGTCACCTTGGATATCAAGCGCGATCCCCCCAAGCAGACCAAGAAGTACGTCGTCATGTCGATCGGACTGATCGGCATCGTTGCCGTCTCCATTGGTATCAGCCGGCTCAAGCCTGCCGCCCCGCCGGTCGAGAAGGGCACTCTCTGGTTCGACACGGTCAAGCGCGGCGACATGTCGCGTGACGTCAACGCGCCGGGAACGCTCGAGCCCGAGTACGTGCGGAACATTACCGCGCTCACCAGCGGCCGCGTCGAGGAGCTTCCGGTCAAGCCGGGCGTGGCGGTGACGACCAACACGGTGCTCGTGGTGCTGAGCAGCCCCGACGAAGAGATCAAGTCGCTGACGTACGAGCAGCAGCTGAATCAGGCGGTGGGCGCACTCGCCAGCCTGAAGACGACGCTGCACCAGGCGATGTTGAGCCAGCAGGGCTCGGTCGCGAACATGCGCTCGCAGTACAACAACGCCATGCGTCTCGCCGCGGTGCAGGACTCGCTCGCGAAGAAGAGTCTCTCCTCCGCCAACGACGTCGCCCAGGCGCACGACAACGCCGTCGAGTTCAAGCAACGCCTCGAGCTGGAGCAGAGCCGGCTCACGGAGATGCAGCAGTCGGAGCAGCAGCAGATCACCTTGCAGCAGCAGCAGATCGAGAGCCTCAAGCGCATTCTCGACGACCAGCATCGCCGCGTGGCCGCCATGCGCGTCACGTCGCCCGAAGCCGGTCAGCTCCAGAGCCTCGGCAACCCGCCGCTCGAGTTGGGCCAGTACATCAACGCCGGTGGCTTGCTCGCCCGCGTGGTGCAGCCTGGCAAGCTCAAGGCGGTGCTCCGCGTTCCGGAGAACCAGGCGAAGGACGTTGTGCCCGGCCTGCCGGCCGAGATCGACCTGCACAACAACAACAAGGTGAAGGGCCGCGTGATCCGCACCGACCCGTCGTCGGTCCAGGGAACGGTCACGGTCGAAGTGTCGATCGACGATCCGCTTCCGGCCGGCACGCGCTCCGACCTCGCCGTGGACGGAACGATTCAGATCGAGAAGCTGGTCAACGTGTTGTACATCGGCCGCCCGGGCTTCGGCCAGGCGGAGAGCTCGGTCGGCATCTTCAAGGTCGACAAGGGCAAAGGCGAAGCGACCCGCATCACCGTGCAGCTCGGCCGTGCGTCGGTCAACACGATCGAAGTCAAGAAAGGTCTGGCCGTCGGCGACAGCGTGATCATCTCCGACATGTCCCAGTTCGACAACACGAATCGCGTCCGCATCAAGTAGTCGTCGTCGGCACCACACTCCCTCACCCTAGCCCGAGCGCCCACATGGCCACCGAGTCCACATCCTCGTCACCGGCTGGATTCTCCGCGAGCGCGGGAAATGCCAACCAGGCGTTGATCCGCCTCTCCGGGATCAAGAAGGTCTTTTACACCGACGAGGTGGAGACCCACGCCCTGCAGGACATCCACGTCGAAGTCCAACCGGGTGAGTACGTCGCGATGGAAGGCCCGTCGGGCTGCGGCAAGACGACGCTGCTGTCCATTCTCGGCTTGCTCGACACGCCAACCGACGGCGAATACACGCTCGCCGGCGAGTCCGTCGCGCAGCTCACTCCCTCGCAGCGCGCGCGCATCCGCAACCGCCAGATCGGCTTCATCTTTCAGGCGTTCAACCTGATCGGCGATCTGACCGTGTACGAGAACGTCGAGCTGCCGCTCACCTACCGCGGCATGTCGGCGGCCGAGCGGAAGCAGCGCGTGACCGACGCCCTCGAGCGCGTGGGCATGAGCCATCGCATGAAGCACTACCCCGCGCAGCTCTCCGGCGGTCAGCAGCAGCGCGTCGCCGTGGCCCGCGCGGTCGCCGGCGATCCGCTCATCCTCCTCGCCGACGAACCGACGGGCAACCTCGATTCGACGAACGGCGAAGCGGTGATGGAGCTGCTCCGCGAGCTGCACCGCGGTGGCGCAACGATCTGCATGGTGACGCACGATCCCCGCTACGCAGCGCACGCCGACAGGTCCATCCACCTGTTCGACGGACGCGTGGTCGAAGAGGAGCGGCGGACCCAGAAAGTCTGACCAACCGAAGGGTGTAGGGTTTCGGGTATAGGGTTTAGGGAAGGTACGCCGCGCCGTTGGCGCGGCTTGATGGGAAGACCTCGCCAAGGCCTAACAAAAAGCGGCGCGCCTATGGCCCGCCGCATACCTTCCCTAAACCCCATACCCTATACCCTAAACCCAGCGTCGTTCGATGTCATTCTTTTCCGCCCAGCCTAAGCCCGTCGTGCGTGACAGCGTGGCCACGCCGATCATTGGCCCGCTGATCTCGATGCGGAACATGGAAAAAGTGTTCGAGACGCCGGCCGGCCGCTCGTACGTGCTGCGCCGAATCAGCGGCGACATCCAGCCGGGTGAGTTCGTCTCGATCATGGGTCCGTCGGGCGCCGGCAAGTCGACGCTCCTCGCGATCCTCGGCATGCTCGACAGCGTGTGGACGGGCGAGTTCTACTTCCTCGGCCACCCGGTCCACGCGATGAGCCACAAGCAGCGCGTCGCGCTGAACAAGGAGCACATCGGCTTCGTCTTTCAGCAGTATCACCTGATCGACGATCTGACCGTCTCCGAGAACTTGGACATCCCGCTCTCGTACCGGAACGTGAAGAAGTCCGAGCGCGAGGCGATCGTGGCCGACACGCTCGACCGCTTCGGCATGGTCGGCAAGAAGGATCTCTATCCGCGCCAACTCTCCGGCGGCCAGCAGCAGCTCGTGGGCGTGGCCCGCGCGGTGATCGCGAAGCCCAAGCTCATTCTCGCCGACGAGCCCACCGGCAACCTGCATTCCAGCCAGGGCCGCGAGATCATGGATCTATTCAAAAAGTTGAATAACGAAGGAACGACGATCATCCAGGTGACGCACTCCGAGGAGAACGCGAAGCGCGGCAACCGGGTGATCGAGCTGCGCGACGGCTGGATCACGGGCAGCGAAGCAGCGGTGTAGCAGGCGGTAGGGTATCGGATTTAGGGTTGAGGGAAGGTGTGCGGGCGCGCCGTGGGCGCGCCCGCTTCTTGTTAGGGCCTTCGTGGTCCATCCATCAAGTCGCGCCGCAGGCGCGACGTACCTCCCCTAAACCCTAGACCCCAAACCCTACACCCTGCTTCTTTCTCCCATGTCCGATCCCGCCCGCATCCTCGTCGCCGACGACCAAGCTGACGTGCTGGAGGCGTTACGCCTCCTCCTGAAGGGCAACGGCTTCGAGGTCGATACCGTGTCGTCGCCGGCCGCGGCGCTCGCCGCGCTCGAGCGCCGCGACTACGACGCGATGCTGCTCGACATGAACTACACGCGCGACACCACGTCGGGCAAAGAAGGGCTCGACCTATTGCTCACGCTGCAGTCGCTCGAGCCCAACATGCCGCTCGTGGTCATGACGGCGTGGGGCACGATCGACAACGCCGTGGAAGCAATGCGCCGCGGCGCGCGCGACTACGTCGAGAAGCCGTGGGACAACGCCCGGCTCGTCTCCATTCTCGCCACACAGGTCGAGCTCGGCCGCGCCCTCCGCCGCACGCAGCGGCTCGAGACGGAGAACAAGCTGCTGCGCCGCGACCATCTCCCGCAGATGATCGCCGAGTCGGCGAAGATGCAGCCGATCCTCCAGCTCATGGAGCGCGTAGGGCCGTCGGATGCGAACGTGCTCATCACCGGCGAGCACGGCACGGGCAAGGAGCTCGTGGCGCAGTGGCTGCACGCTTCATCCACGCGCGCGCCACGGTCGTTTATTGCAGTCAACATGGGCGGCCTTTCCGAGGGGCTGTTCGAGAGTGAGCTGTTCGGCCACGTCAAAGGCGCGTACACCGACGCGAAGACCGATCGCGTGGGCCGGTTCGAGCTCGCCGACGCGGGCACGCTCTTTCTCGACGAGATCGGCACGGTGCCGCTGTCGCTCCAGTCCAAGCTGCTGCGCGTGCTGCAGACGGGCGACGTCGAGCGCGTGGGCTCCTCCAAAGCGCGGCACGTCGACGTGCGCGTCATCTCGGCGACGAACGCCAACCTGCAGCAGGAGGTCTCCGAGGGGCGGTTCCGCGAGGACCTGCTCTTCCGCCTCAACACGATCGAGATCCACCTCCCGCCGCTGCGCGAGCGCCGCGACGACATCCCGGCGCTGGCCGGGCACTTCCTGCGCCGCCACGCGACGCGCTACCGGAAGCCGCTCACCGGATTCGATTCCGGCGCCCTGCAGGTCTTGCTGTCGCACCCGTGGCCCGGCAACATCCGGGAGCTCGATCACGCGGTGGAGCGCGCGGTGCTCATGGCGCAGGGCGACCAACTCCGCGCCGCGGACCTCGGCCTGCGCATGGCGTCGACCGCCGCGCCGCGGCTCGAGGATCTGCCGCTCGAGGATGTCGAGAAAATGCTCATTCAAAAAGCCTTATCGCGGTACGACGGAAACGTGAGCCGCGCCGCCCAGGCGCTCGGCCTGTCGCGCAGCGCGCTCTACCGGCGCATCGCGTCGTATGGACTCTGACGGCGTGGGGCGTGGGGCGTGGGGCGCGAAGCGCGGCGCGGAACGCGCCCCGCCGCCCACGCCCCACGCCCAACGCCCAACGCCGCACGCCGCACGCCACGAACGCCTCGTCTTCCGGCTGACCCTTCTCGCCGGCTTGCCCGGCGTGGTCGTCGCCATGGCGCTGCTCTGGCGCGGAGGCTACAGCGGCAAGGTGCAGTGGACGCTCGGCCTGTTCGTGATCGGCGGATGGATGATCACCGCGCTCGTGCTGCGCGAGCGCGTGGTGCGGCCGCTGCAGACGCTGTCGAACATGCTCGCGGCGCTGCGCGAGGGCGACTATTCGATTCGCGCGCGCGGCGCCGATCGCGAGGATGCGCTCGGACTCGCGTTCCTCGAATCCAACCTGCTCGGCGAAACGCTGCGCACCCAGCGCCTCGGCGCCATGGAAGCCACGGCGCTGCTGCGCACCGTGATGGCGGAGATCGACGTCGCCGTTTTCGCGTTCGACGACGGCGATCGCGTGCGGCTCGTCAATCGCGCCGGCGAGCGTCTCCTCGCGCAGCCCGCGGAGCGCATTCTCGGGCGGACCGCCGAACAGGTGGCGCTCGCCGACTGTCTGCAGGGCGCGTCGCCGCGCACCATGGACGTGACGTTCGCCGGCGGCGCGGGGCGCTGGGAAGTGCGCCGCGGATCGTTTCGGCAGGATGGACGTCCACACACGCTGCTGGTGCTCGCCGACGTGAGCAAGACGCTGCGCGAAGAAGAGCTGCAGGCATGGCAGCGTCTCGTGCGTGTGCTCAGTCACGAGATCAACAACTCGCTCGCGCCGATCAAGTCGATCACGGGCAGCCTGACGTCGCTGCTCGACCGGCAGCCGCGCGCCGCCGATGCGGAGGACGATCTCCGGCGCGGGTTGAGCGTGATCGGCGGCCGCTCGGAAGCGCTCGTGCGCTTCATGTCGGCGTACGCGCGGCTCGCGCGCTTGCCTGCGCCGTATCGCGTGCCGCTCGACGTCGCGACGTGGGTACGCCGCGTGGCGGCGTTGGAGACACGCATGCCCGTGTCGGTCGTCGAAGGCCCGCGCACTTCGGTACGGGCGGACGGCGACCAGCTCGACCAACTGTTGATCAATCTCGTACGCAACGCGGTCGATGCGTCGCTCGAGACGAACGGAAGCGTGTACATCAGATGGGCGCGTCACAACGGTACGCTCTCGCTGATGGTCGAGGACGACGGGCCCGGCATCGCGAGCAGCGCGAATCTGTTCGTCCCCTTTTTCACGACGAAGCCGCAGGGCTCGGGCATCGGGCTCGTGTTGTCGCGACAGATCGCCGAAGCGCACGGTGGCTCGTTGTCGCTCGACAATCGTCTCGAGGGCCGCGGGTGCGTGGCCACTTTGCGGTTGGAGACGTACGACGCTGTGAGCGCGGCCGCGAACGGGAATTAGCTCGCAAACATTTGGAGCACGAACTCACCAACTGGCTCGTACGTCACCTCGGCGCCGCCATGCGCGCGTGGCCTGCGGTGTGCCCTGGATTGACGCGCGAACGGGGGGCACGACGCCCTTCCGCGTATTCAAATTTTTGTTCCTCGTACGACCCCTGATCCACCCCGCCGCGGCACGGACTCTGCCATGCACCAGTGCGGTGCCGCGACGAAGTACGTCGACCGAGGGCTCAGCGTGATGCGGTGCGCTGAGAAATCCTCGCCCGGTAGTCGTCCGCGGGGGCTAGTCGATCAGGGACGACACAGAGGGAGGAGACCCAATGTTTAACCGTAATGCTCTACTGCTCGTTGCCGGCGCGGCGATCTTCACTCTCGACGCTTCGGTTGCTTCTGCCCAGGCCAAGACGCCTCGGTCCACGAAGCGCATTCCAATCACGAAGGAAGCGCCGGGCGAAGTCACCCGCGTCGACACCGTGACGGTGTACCGCA
The DNA here is from genome assembly GCA_028287235.1 of Gemmatimonadota bacterium. GTDB lineage: Bacteria > Gemmatimonadota > Gemmatimonadetes > Gemmatimonadales > Gemmatimonadaceae > JAQBQB01. The sequence continues at coordinate 100,855 of JAQBQB010000023.1, forward strand.
CCGACACGCTCCGCACGATGGGCCGCGTCGATACCGTGACGCGGACGCAGACGAACACGATCACGCGCGTCGACACGGTCGTACAGAGTGTTCCGATGGTCGCCCGCCATGTCGGCGGTTTGTACTTCGGCCTCGGCGCGGGCCCGAACCTTCCGTTCGGCGCAATCCGCACGGTGAACGAGCCGGGTGTCGTTGGTCAGGTGAATCTCGGATGGCAGGGCTTGAATAGCCCGCTCGGTATTCGCCTCGATGGTAACTGGACGCAGTTCGCGGACAACGCCGAGTACGACCTGCTTGGACCCAAGGCTGAAATGATGGGCGGGAATTTGGACCTGAAGCTCAACATCCCGATCTTCAACGGCTTCCTTGGCAGCAGCGTGCGCATGACCCCGTACATCATCGGCGGCGGCAGCGCGGTTCGCTATCGCAACCTTCGTATGAAGCTCGACACCGACGCCGGCGTCACGGGCGGCTACGGCCCGCAGCACACGGTCATCGCCGGCACGTCGAACACCAGCGCGACGACTGCATCTGGCGTGACGAACCCGGATTGGCATGACGACTTCGGCTGGAACATCGGCGGCGGTCTGGCCTTCCACGCCGGCAAGAAGGAAGTGTTCGTCGAAGCGCGCGGTATTCACTTCAATCGCGACAGCAACCGCTACGCCTCGTCGTGGTCGATCCCGATCATCTTCGGCGTCAACTTCTTCTAAGCTGGGCGAGGTCCTGACGAGCTAGCTTGTCAGCAAATAGAAGCAAACAGATGAGCGCGCCGCCTGTGTATCAGGCGGCGCGTTTCGTCGTCAGGATACTAGAACCCGTCATTCCAGCGTGGCACCTTTGGAACGGATCTAGCGTATTGTTCGGAATACAGCGCTCATTATTCGGTCATCCCAGCGCTTCATAGCAGAGCCCTCCATGCGTAGCATCCAGATTCAAAAGATTCTCCTGACCGTCGGAACCGCCGCGGCGCTCGTCGGCGCGGCGCAGCTTGGCGCTCAGGTTCAGGCTTCGAATGATTTCGCCGCCCGCAACCGCCTGGCGGCGCTGTCGGACACGACGGACAACATCGCGTCGCGCCCGGCCTACACCTTTAAGTCGAAGGCCGACAGCCTGTCGTGGGAGCACAACCGCAAGCTCGCCGACCGTGCCTCGGGCTTTCGCGTCGTCGTGTCGCTCCAGGACAAGCACCTCTGGGCGATCGTCGGCGAGGACACGGTCTTGAGCGCCCCGGCCGCCGTGGCCAAGGGCACGACCCTCAAGTTCGGAAAGAATCAGCAGTGGACGTTCGACACGCCGCGCGGCCCGCGGACGGTGCTCGGCAAGGAAGCCGACCCGATCTGGCAGCCGCCCGAGTGGCTGTACGCCGAAACCGCGGCGGAGCACGATCTCAAGCTGGGACACGTCGTCCCAGGCCACCCGATCAAGCTCGACGACGGCCGCCTGCTGGCCGTGAAAGACAATGAGGTCGGCGTGATCGACGACGGCCAGTTCGCCGCGCTGCCGACCGACGAGCACATCGTCTTCGGCAACACGCTCTACGTTCCGCCGCTCGGCACCAAGAACCGCAAGGTCGAGGGAGAGCTCGGGAAGTATCGCCTCAACCTTGGCGACGGCTACCTCCTGCACGGCACGCCGTACCAGGAGTCGATTGGCCTGGCCGCGACGCATGGCTGCGTGCGACTGCGCGACGAAGACATCGAGTGGCTCTACGAGCACGTGCCGGTGGGAACGAAGGTCTACATCTACTGATCCGGCAAGCCGCTCCCGCACGCAGAAAACCCCACGCCAAAAGCGTGGGGTTTTTGCGTGCTTCGCTACGTACTTGGTTCGCTACGTGCTCGCTTCGCTAGTCGTGCGGGCGGAACGGTAGCGAGGGTGCGTCATGCGAGCGTCATCCGACCGGCATCCGAGCATTACGGCGTCCGGACGATCTGCCCCCGAATCTCGCCGCCCGGGTTGGAAACCGTGTGGATGTTCGCGTAGGTGAGGCCGGCCAGCAGGAGCTTCTTCAGCGAGTCGCCGTTGACCGTCGCGGAAATCGTCGTGGCGGCGTTGAGCGTGACCGTGCCGGTCGCCGTGCCGCTCGTCGCCGTTCCAAAGCCCCCGAAAGTGGCGCCGGGCAGCGTGTTGAAGTTCAGGATGACGCCGGCCGTCGCCGCCGTGCCGCTGGGGAACGGGCCGTGGATGTGGCCGTTGTTGATGTTCGACGTGAGGCCCGAGTAGGTGATCGTGTAGGAGAACACGTTCGTCGAGGTGTCGAGCGTCGCCTTGAACACGCCGCTGCCGGTCGGATTCCCCACGAGCGTCGGCGGCTCGTTGGCGGGCGTCATGTTCACCGTGAAGTTGATGATCTTCGAGACGACCGGCGTGGTTGTCGTGTCGCTGTTTCCGCACGCCGTCGCAACAACCACCGCGGCAGCCAACGTCAGAACGGGTGTTCGCATCGTCCATCTCCCAGGGTGGTGGTGTGGTGCAGGGGTGTGTCTCTCCGTGACAGCGAATCCCGCCCTCGTCGTGCGAGTTCCGCCCGCCGTCGAGCGGCCCCAAGGCCGAGCCCGCTTTGACAGCGTGTCTTGGGCGCGTGAGATTCTCGGGGCGCGCGATGCAGACGTCGCGCATCTCCCTACCCGGGCCCGCAGCGGGCCGAAATTGTCGAGGAGCACTCCGCAATGCAGATCCGTCGCTTTCTGACGGGCGCGATGTTGGCGTTCGCCGCCGGCGTCGTCGCCCCACCGTTGCTCGGCGCGCAGATCGGCGTGCAACGAGAGCGCAACGTTCCGAACGTGTACGCGATCACCAATGCGCGGATCGTCCCGGTGTCCGGACCCGCGATCGAGCGTGGCACTGTGGTGATTCGCAACGGCGTGATCGCCGCCGTCGGCGCTTCGGCACAGGCGCCGGCCGACGCACGCATCATCGACGGCACTGGACTCACAGTCTATCCCGGCTTGATCGACGCGAACTCTAGCCTGGGCTATCCCGCCGCCGCGGCGACGCAAGCCGGCGCGCCGGCAGGGCGCGGCGGACGCGGAGCGCCGGCGCAGCAGGGCGCGCCGGCCGGCGCGCCAAATTCGCTGCGTCCCATTGGGCTGCAGCCGGAGATCGCCGCGATCGATCTCGTGCACCCCGACGCCGACGCGTTCAGCGGCCCGCACAGCGCGGGCATCACGACGGCGCTCACCGTTCCATCGAGCGGCATCTTCAAAGGACTCTCAGCGGTCATCACGCTGGGCGGCGCGAGCACGCAGGCGATGATCATCAAGGCGCCCGTGGCCGAACACATTGGCTTCACGCCGCTGCGCAGCGGCGGCTATCCCAACTCGCTGCTCGGCGTCTTCTCGGCGCTGCGTCAAACCCTGCTCGACGCGCAGCACTACGGCGCCGAGCAGGCGGCGTACGCCAAGAATCCGCGCGGCGCGCGCCGGCCGGAGATCGATCCGTCGCTCGAGGCGCTGCAGCCGGTGTTGGCGCGTCAGATTCCCGTGGTGATGGAGGCGTCGCAGGCACGCGAGATCGAGCGCGCGCTCGACTTGGCGAAGGAGTTCAACCTGCGCGTGGTCATCGCCGGCGGCGAAGAGGCGGATCAAGTGGCGGCCCGGCTCAAGGCCGAGAACGTGCCGGTGCTCATCTCGTTGAACTTTCCGCGCCGGCCCACCGCGTCGGCCGACGCCGATCCGGAGCCGCTGCGCGTGCTGCGCGCGCGAGTCGAAGCGCCGAAGCTCGCGTCCAAGCTCACCGCCGCGGGGGTGCGCTTCGCCTTCGAGGACGGCGGGCTGACCACGTGGTCCGACTTTCTCGCGAACGCGGGCCGCACGGTGGAAAACGGGCTCACCTCCGAACAGGCGGTGCGTGCACTCACCGCGGCGCCGGCCGAGATCCTCGGCGTGAGCGACCGGCTGGGGACGATCGAGACGGGCAAGATCGCCAACCTCACGGTGACGCGCGGCGACCTGTTCGCCGGTCGCGTGGCGCACGTGTTCGTCGACGGCAATCCGGTCGAGATTCGCGCGCAGGCCGCGGGCAGCACCGCGGGCGCGATGGCCAACGGTACCTGGACGGTGACCGTGACGATGGACGAGGGCGACAAGCCGGTGACGATGGCGCTCGAGCAGTTCGGCGACCAGCTCCGCGGCACCATCCAAGGCGCGCTCGGCAATTCACAAATCTCTAATGGCTCGATTGGCGCCGACGGCGCGTTCCGGTTCACCGCGTCGGTCACGATGGGCGGCAGCACCGAGGAAGCGGCGTTTACCGGCACGATCGCCGGGAACGTGATCCGCGGAACGGTCGGCGTGGTGGGACATCCCCAGGGCACGTTCGCCGGACAGCGTCCCGACGCCGCGGGCCAGGGTGCCGGGCGGCGCGGCCGGCCGCCGGTGCAGCGGTGATTACCATTTCCGTAATATGGAGACTCGCATGAGACTTTCACTGCTCACGGCGGCCGCGCTGGTGATCGCGACGGCGGCCGGCGCTCAGACGCCCGTGACGGCACGGCCGGCCGGGGCCACGCTGATCAAGAACGCGACGGTGCTCACCGTCACGAAGGGCAAGCTCGAGAACACCGACGTGCTGCTCCAGAACGGCAAGATCGCCCAGGTCGGCAAGAACCTGAGCGCGCCGGCGGGTGCCCAGGTGATCGACGCGACGGGCAAGTACCTCATGCCCGGCATCGTCGATCCGCACTCGCACACGATGGTCGACGCGATCAACGAGGGCTCGCTGTCGGTCACGTCGATGGTGCGCATCCGCGACGTGCTCAACCCCACCGACATCAACATCTACCGCCAACTCGCCGGCGGCGTCACGACGATCAACATTCTCCACGGCTCGGCGAACACGATCGGCGGACAGAACGCTCTCGTGAAGCTCAAGTACGGACGAGACGTCGACGCGATGCTCTTTCCGGGCGCGATGCCCGGAATCAAGTTCGCGCTCGGCGAGAACGTGACGCAGAAGAACGGGCAGACCGCCGCACAGGCGACGGGACGGCCGCTTCGCTACCCCAGCACGCGCATGGGACAAGAAGAGGTGTTGCGCGACGCCTTCATGCGCGCCCGCGACTACAAGGCCTCGTGGGACGATTACAACGCCAAGGTGGCCAAGGGCGACAAAACCGTCGTCGCACCCGACCGCGACCTGGAGCTCGAGCCGCTCGTGGAAGTGCTCGAGGGCAAGCGGTTCGTTCACGCCCACTCCTACCGCGGCGACGAGATGCTGATGCTGCTCAACGTTGCGAAGGAGTTCGGCTTCACGGTGAAGACGCTTCAGCACGGGCTGGAGGGCTACAAGATCGCTTCGGAGATCGCGCAGGCCGGCACGGGGCTGTCGACCTTCGCCGACGAATGGTCGTATAAGGTCGAGGCCTACGACGCGATTCCGTACAACACGGCGATCCTGCTGCATCACGGCGTGGTGGCGACCGTGAACTCCGACTCCGACGAGCGCGCACGGCGCCTCAACATCGACGCCGCGAAAATGATGCGCTACGGCGGCCTCACCGAGGAAGAAGCGCTCAAGACCATCACCTATAACGGTGCGGTGCAGATGGGCGTCGAAAAGCGCGTCGGATCGATCGAAGTCGGGAAAGACGCCGACGTCGTGATCTGGAGCGGCGATCCGCTCAGCGTCTACTCGAGCGCCGAGACGACGTTCATCGACGGCGAGATCTTCTTCGACATCAAACGCGACCAGGCGATGCGCGACCAGATGGCCAAGGAGCGCGCGTCGCTCGAAGCCGCCGACCGCCGTCGCGTGACTCCGGTGGTACCATGAGGAATCTCACAATGAAGCTCACTCAGGCATTCGTTGGCCTGAGGGAAGCGAGGGATCTGTTCGCCATTACAGAGATCCTTCGGTCGCTCCGCTCCCTCAGGATGACATTCGTCGTCAGGATGACATTCGTCCTCAGGATGACGTTCATGATGATGGGATTCGCATCCACGGCGAACGCCCAGCTCGGATCGTTCAACCCAAACCCCGGGCCGCAGGGCACCTTCGCCATTCGCGGAGGACATGTCTACACGGTGAGCGGTGCCGACATTCCGAACGGCATCGTCCTCATCAGCGGCGGCAAGATCACGGCGGTCGGCGCGAACGTGGCCATACCGGCGGGCGCGCAGGTCATCGACGCCACCGGATTGTCGGTGTATCCGGGCATGATCGAGACCGGATCGAGCGTCGGCCTCTCGGAGATCGGCCAGGGTGTGGTCGCCACGGTGGACATCTCCGAGGTCGGCTCGTTCAACCCGAACGCACAGGCCTTCTACGGCATCGACCCGCACAGCGCGCACATCGGCGTGGCACGGGTGGCCGGCATCACCACGGTGGTATCGCGTCCCACAGGCGGCATCATCTCCGGCCAGGCGGCGCTGATGAACCTCGCCGGCGACACGCCGCCGAAGATGGCCGTCAGCCCCAAGCTCGCGCTGGTGATCGACCTGCCGAAGTCCGGCTTCGGCGGGCGCGGCTTCGCTCGCGCGGCCGCGCAGCAAGGTGCGCCGGCCGACGCCAACCGCGTTCGCCAGCTCCAGATGGATTCGCTCCGCACCATGCTGCACGACGCCGAAGCGTACGCCAAGGCGCATGCGGCGTACGCGAAGGACAAGTCGATCCCGCGTCCGGCGCACGACGTCGTGCTCGAGTCGATGCTCCCCGCGCTCAACGGCCAGATGCCGGTTATCTTCCCCGCCGACCGTGCCACGGACATCCGCGACGCCGTCGCCTTCGCCGAGGAGATGAAGCTCAAGCCGATCATCCTCGGCGGCCTGGAGGCGCCGTCCGTGGCGGTGTTTCTCAAGCAGCACAACGTGCCGGTGATCGTCACCGCGGTGATGAAGCTGCCGTCGCGCGAAGACGATCCATTCGACGTGAACTATTCGGTGCCGGCGAAACTCGCCGCGGCGGGCGTGCAGTTCGCCATCTCGACGGGCGACAAGGGCTCGGAGATCCGCACCCTTCCGTACAACGCGGGCATGGCCGCGGCTCACGGGTTGTCGAAGAGCGACGCGCTCAAGTCGGTGACGCTGTGGCCCGCGCAGATCTTCGGCGTCGGTGACCGAATGGGCTCGCTCGACGTGGGCAAAATGGCGAACGTCGTCGTGACCACCGGCGACATCCTCGAGGCGAAGACGGATACGAAGTACCTGTTCATCGACGGGCGGGCGGTGCCGCTCGACAACAAACACACTCAACTCAACGCCATCTTTAAGGACAGACCCTAGCCCGAGGGTTTAGGGTATTGGGTATAGGGTTTAGGGGCTCCTGATGGATGCCGTTAGAGTTTTTTTATGATGGCCGTCAGCATGCGTTGAACTTCGCTCAAGAGGCTGAGGGCGGATTTCACAGCGGCGAGGACGGACGGATTGTCTTGGGCGATCGCGACCAGTTGCGTGTCGAGCTCTCCCGCCGAGCCGCCGGCTATCGAGAGGAATTGCTTGTAGTCTTGGCGGTGAAGACGTGCGTGGCCCTCGGCGATGTTGGATGGAATCGAGACCGCGGCGCGTAAGACCTGGCTGCCGATCTCGAAACGGTCCTGCGGGGGCAGTGCGGTGACGATGAGGTAAACTCGTCGCCGCAGCTTCATCGCCTTCTGCCAGACGATGAGGTCTCGATACCCGCGAATGGGACTCGGAGATTCGTGGCTCATGGCGCACGCTAGGGTCGGGCGCAAAGCGCAGCGTCATCACCGGATTGCGCGCGGAGGCTTTCACAGTCCATCCATCAAGAGCCCCCGAGCGGCTTCGCCGCTCGGGGGCTCTTGCCTCCCCTAAACCCTATACCCCAGACCCTATACCCTGCTCCGCGCTCTGACCGCCCTACTGCGCTCTGGCCGGCGTCCCGTTCCCCCCGACGATGACGAACTTCCACGCTCCGTCGCGCTGGCGCTTCCACACCGTGAGATACTTTCCGAAACGCTGAACGGCCGCGCCCGAGGCGCCGCGGCTGGTCACACTGTAGTCGCCGATCGTGAAGCCAAGGTCGAGCGAGCCGGCGGCCGAGGCATACACGGGGTGCCAGGTGAGCGACGTGCCGTTGCCCTGCGCGGCGTAGAACTCCTCGACCGCCTTGGGACCGATCACCAATTGCGGCGTGCCGAACACGGCGCCGTATGGGTCGACGGTATTCGAGAACGCGAATGCCGTTCCCATGCGATCGGCGAGATCGGAGAAGAGGCTGTCGGTTGCGCGGACGGTCGCGGCGGCATCGGCCATCGGCTTGGGAAGCGCGCGCACCGGCGCGGCGACCTGTTGCCGCGTTGGGCTCACCTCGATTGCCGTAGGCCCGTTCACCTCGACGTACGCAACGATGCGCCACGGCTGGTCACGGGTGCGCTCCCAGTACGCGACGTACCGTTCCGCGCGAAGCTCGGGCCGTGCCGGCGCGATGCGCGCGGTCACGCCGAAGGTATACGCCGAGCGCAGATCGTCGGACACGCCTCCGCCGAGCGGCTGCCAGGAAACCGTCGTGGCGCTCGAGCGGGCGGATGCCGCGAAAAGCAGACGCGCGGCCTCGCGCCCGAAGACGGCGGGAACTCCGGCCCGGAGGTACGCGACGTCCGGAGCGAGCAGGGCGAGCATGCCCTCGACCGGGCCGCGCGATGCGACGGAATCGGCGCGCGTCTGATCGAGTTGAAAGAGGCTGTCGCGCGCGGGGCCGCGTGCGGGCTCCGGCGCCACCGGCCGGTGGTGCAGGCTACACCCGAACGACAACACCGCCGCGGGGATGAGCGAGCGCGTCCGCATGCACGCACGGTATCGCGTCCGCATGGGCGGCGCCAGTGCGCCCGGGTCAGTCCGATGGGTCGATGACGCGGAGCATCCAATAGAGCGCGCCCGCTCCGGTGCGGCCCACGCCGGGCACGAAGTGCACCGAGGCGCTCACGCGAAGCGGCACGTCGCCGACGCGCTGGAGCACCATGTGCCAGTCGGCCACGCCCGTCTCCACCGGCAGCCGCGCCAGTTGGCGGCGGAAGGGCTCGCGCGTCTCCGTCGGCAGGAGCGCTTGCAGCGGCTTGCCGTCGAGATGGTTTGCCTCACGGCGGAAGAGGTGTGCCGCCGCGAGATTCACCTCGTGAATGGTTCCGAAGATGTCGGTGACGAACGCCGGCATGGGGGCGTGCAAGAACAGTTGCCGATAGTGGGTCACCCGCGCGTCGACATCAGCCCGTTGCGTGAGCAGCACGGTGTTCTGCTGATGCAGCTCTTCCTCGGCGACTTTCAACTCCTCGAGCGACGACACGAGCAACGCCGACATCGTCGGCAACGCGTCGAACTGCTCGACGAACGGCAGCGCGTCGGGCGCGCGCAGCAAGGTCGTGGCGCGCTGCATGACGTCTTCGCGAAACGTCGTCAGCGTCGACACCATGTCGTCAGCGGCGGACGGGTCGAGACTGATTCGGTCGATCACTGATGCCCTCATTGGATGTGGGGGAAACGAAGCGTCATCGCCGCACCGTGCAGTGTACGCCGGGGAGACGCGCGCACAAGTAGGGAGAATCCCTCACGCACGGGGGTGAATTCCCTCACGACGAGTGGTACGCACGCGTACTAAGATGACTCAGCGCGCGATTGGGTTGCGTTGGCATGTTCCCACACCTATATGTCATGCGCACGCGCTCACTTCCGGTGCTCGGGTACTACGTACGAGCTGAACGCGACGCCGCGCGGCCGCCTGCCATCTCGTGGGTATTCCAGATGTCTGAATCGTTCGACCGGTTCTCCGGCGGCTTCCCATCCTCCGGATGGTCGGCCCCGGAAGATCTGACGGCGGCGATCGAAGAGCTCATCGTGGCCGACGAGGAGTTGCGCTCGCAGACCGAGGAGCTCCTCGGAACACGGGCGTTGCTCGAGGCCGAGCGCCTCCGCTATCGCGAGCTCTTTCAGCACGCACCGATCGCGTACTTGGTCACCGACGCCATGGGCACGGTTCGCGACGCCAACCAGGCGGCGGGCGCGCTCCTTCGTTGTCGAAGCGACCAGCTCGTCGGCAAGCCGCTCGCCGTGTTCACCCAGGACGTGTCGCGTCGCCGCATTCGCTCGGTCATCCAGCTGTGCACCACCGAGCGAGCGACGCTGACCGCGCGGCTCAACTTCGTCAGCAGACGCGGCAAGATTCGACGCGTCGAGGCGACCGTCGCCGCGGTGAGCGACATGCGCGGAGTGGTGACCGAGCTCCGCTGGCTGGTCGTCGATCGAACGCGGCGAGCGCAGCGCGAGCTCGCCCGCAAGCGGCGCGGTGCCGAGTTGGAGCTGCTCGTGGCGAAACGGACCGCCGAGCTCGAACGCGCGCAGACGCTCAAGGACGAGTTGCTCGCCACCGTGAGCCACGAGTTTCGCACCGCGCTGGCCGCCATCGGCGGGTACGCCGATCTCCTCGCCATGGGAGTGCGCGGCCCGCTGACCGACACCCAACTCGGCGACGTCGCGCGCATTCAACATGCGCACAGCCATCTCGCCGCCATCGTCAACGATCTGCTGAGCTACAGCAGGCTGGTCGCCGGACACGTCGACCTGCACGTGGACGACGTCCTGGTGGGTGAGACGCTCCGGAGCGTGGTGAACCTGGTCGCGCCGCAGGCGAACGCCAAACAGATCTCGATCGACCTGAGTGCGGCGCGCGACGGTGAGCTGGTCGTGCGCGCCGACGGGGAGCGCCTGCGGCAGATTCTCGTCAACCTCGTCGGCAACGCCGTGAAGTTCACTCCGGCGGGCGGACATGTCCGCATCTCGACGCGTGTCGGCGGTGACGAAATCGCGATCGCGGTCACCGACGATGGACCGGGCGTTCCCGCCGACAAACGCGAAGCAGTCTTTCAGCCGTTCGTGCGCCTCTCCGGGCTCGGCCACATCGAAGGAACGGGATTGGGCCTGGCGATCAGTCGGGAGTACGCGCGAGCGATGGACGGGAACCTCCAGGTGCTCGATGCGCCGAGTCGCGGAGGTTGCTTCGAGCTTCGGCTACCTCGAAGCACGCGGCTTGCGGGAAGCAGAGGCGGCAGCTGACGCGCCGGAATCTCGGTCCAGGAGTCGCATGGCATCGCGGGACATCATCGTGATCGGCGCCTCGGCGGGCGCGGTCGAGGCATTGACCCAGTTGGTTCGCGACCTGCCGGACGCGTTCGCCGGATCGATCTTCATCACGGTTCACTTCCCGGCGAACGGAACGAGCAACTTGCCGCGAATCCTGAGCCGCGCCGGCCGGCTTCCCGCGTTGCACCCGGCGAACGGTGAACAGATCCTTCCCGGGCGCATCTACGTCGCGCCGCCCGATCACCACCTGCTGCTCTCGCGGCGGGCGATCCGCCTCGTTCGTGGACCGCGCGAAAACGGCAGCCGGCCCGCGGCCGATCCGATGTTCCGCAGTGCCGCGCTCGCGTTCGGGCCGCGCGTCATCGGCGTGGTGCTCACCGGCAACCTCGACGATGGAACGTCGGGACTCGCGGCGGTCAAGCGTGCCGGAGGTATCGCGGTGGCGCAGGATCCGGACGATGCGTTGTTCCCGTCGATGCCAAAGAGCGCGATCGAACATGTCGACGTTGACAAGATCGTTCCCGTCTCGGAACTGGGGGCGACGCTTGCAGCGCTGACGACCGCTCCACTTCCGGCCGGCGAGGGGTCAGACATGTCTGACGACGCGAAAGAAGCTGAGCTGTCCTCCGTGAATCTCGACGCCATCGAACAATATGACGAGCAGCCGGGACACGTCTCGGCGTACTCGTGTCCCGACTGCGGCGGCGTGCTCCGAGAGCTGCACGACGGCCAGTTCATCCGCTTTCGGTGCCGAGTGGGGCACGCGTGGACGGCCAACGCGCTGCTCGAGACGCAGGCCGACCACATGGACGAGGCGCTCTGGATGGCGCTGCGCTCGCTCGAGGAAAACGTGGCACTGGCCCGTCAAATTGCCGACCGCCACCGTGCGCGCGGCCATCTCAAGCTGGCGGCGCGTTTCGAAGCGCAGGCCCAGACGATCGAAGCAAAAGCCTCGGTGATCCGCGAAGCGCTCGTCGAAGAGAGCGCGGTGCGCCTTCCTGAAGACAAGCAGGCTGGAGGGGCGGCGCCCTAGCCTTCGCGAATACGCGAGCGATATTTCGAATCTCGCACCGTGGCGCCGCCGCAGCGTCCGCGTCACCTGGTCCCACCTCGCCGAGCGTCGCCCGTGTCACAATCCGAAGCCGACCTGGACACGCTCGTCGAGCATCTCAAGCGCAACCGCGGCTTCGACTTTACGGGCTATAAGCGCGCCAGCCTCGAACGGCGCGTCGCCAAGCGGATGCAGGGGCTGAACATGGCCACGTTCGCGGAGTACCTCGATCACCTCGAGGTGCATCCCGAGGAATTCGTGATTCTGTTCAACACGATTCTCATCAACGTCACGGCGTTCTTCCGCGATCCGTCCACGTGGGACGTCGTCGCCGGTACCATCATTCCCGAGCTACTCGCCCGGCACCAACCCGGCCTGCCCATTCGCGTCTGGAGCGCAGGGTGCGCGTCGGGCGAGGAGGCGTACACGCTCGCGATGCTGTTCGCCGAGGCGATGGGGGCGGAGCCGTTTCGAGAGCACGTGAAGATCTACGCGACGGACGTCGACGAAGAAGCGCTCGGGAAGGCGCGTCAGGCCGCGTACACCGAGCGCGAGATCGAAGGCGTGCCGCCCGAGCTCCTCGAGAAGTATTTCGAACGTGTCGATGGCCGGTTCGTCTTCCAGAAGGACATCCGCCGCCAGGTGATCTTCGGCCGGCACGATCTGATTCAGGACGCGCCGATCTCGCGCGTCGACCTGCTGACCTGCCGCAACACGCTGATGTACTTCAACGCGGAGACGCAGGCGAGGATCCTCTCGCGCCTGCAGTTCGCGCTCAACGACAACGGCGTGCTCGTGCTCGGCCGTGCGGAAACGCTCATGACGCACGCCAACGCGTTCACGCCGCTCGACGTCAAGCGGCGGATCTCGCGCAGGCTCCCGACGAACGCGCCGAGCAGGCGGGAGCGGCTGATCCAACTGGCCCAGGCGCCGGTCGACGACACGCGGCCGAAGGACATCGGCCTGCCGCTTCGCACCGCGGCGCTCGACGCGGTGCCGACGGCGCAGATCCTCGTCGACGCCGCGGGCACGCTCGCGTTGGCCAACGAGCGGGCGCGGAGCTTGTTCGGGCTCGGGGCGACCGACATCGGCAGCCCGATCCAGGATTTAAAGATCTCATATCGTCCCGTGGAGCTGCGCGGCGCGATCGAGACGGTCATGGCCGACGGCAAGCCGGTCGTCTTCCGCGACGTCGAGTGGTCGTTCGCCGGAGACCCGCGCTGGTTCGAGGTGCACGTGAGTCCGTTGATCGACGTGACGGGCGTTCCCCTCGGCGCGAGCGTAGCGTTTCACGACGTGACCGTCGCCAAGCGGCTCCACGGCCAGCTCGAGCACTCCAACCAGGAGCTCGAGACGGCATACGAGGAGCTCCAGTCGACCAACGAGGAGTTGGAGACGACGAACGAGGAGCTCCAGTCCACCGTCGAAGAGCTGGAGACGACCAACGAGGAGCTGCAGTCGACGAACGAAGAGCTCGAGACGATGAACGAAGAGCTCCAGTCGACGAACGAAGAGCTGCAGACGATGAACGACGAGATTCGCCTGCGCAGCGACGACCTCAATCACGCCAACGCCTTTCTCGAGAGCATTCTCGAAAGCCTGAGCGGCGCGGTGGTGGTCATCGACACCGAGCTCATGGTGCTGGTATGGAACGACGGCGCCAGCGAGCTGTGGGGCCTTCGCGAAGGAGAAGTCCGCGGAAAGAACATCCTGGGCCTCGACATCGGCCTGCAGATCGAGCAGCTCAAGGCGCCCATTCGCGCGTGTCTCAACGGCACGCACGCGCAGGCGATCGTGCCGCTCGACGCGGTCAACCGGCGAGGGCGCGCCGTTCGGTGCATCGTTACCGTGACACCGCTCAAGACGCGGAGCCAGTCGATCCTCGGCGCGATTCTGCTGATGGAAGCCGAGCAATCCGTTGCGAGCGACGGCGACGGAAATGGAAACGGCGACGGCAGCCGCTTCAGCCACCAAGCCGCCCCGCCTGCGACAAAGAAGCGCTGACTGAGAAGCGGTCCGCGTTCGCTGCCTGTTGTCGACGGACTACAGCAGCCTGAGCCCCGTCCGCATCCCCAGCGAATTCCGCAGCTCGACGACGCGAATGGTCGCGGTCAGTTGGCGCTGCAGGGTCTGGTAGAAGCCGGTAGGTCCGCCCATGCCTGCAGTGTCGCGAGTTGGCGTCGCCGGCGAAGCCGCCTCGACTCCCGTCTGTTGCGTGCGAACGATCCCCGCCACGAGCCGGAGGCGTGCGGTATCGCCATCCTGTTCGGCGCAGTGCATTGCGCCGGCGAGGGCGTGGTATGCCGACTTGAAGTAGGCGTGTCCGAATGCACTCTCGCTATCGGCGACGAGGCGGTCGAACAGCTCAGATGACGCCAATTCCGCTGACATGCTGCCCTCCCGGTGAGAGCGCGTGAAACACGCCTCGCGCACGAAGAGGGCGGAGCCAGAACCGGCGCTCCCGCGACAGATGATGCGGCTGCATTGAATGTAGCGAGAAATGTGGGCTATATGGCGATTCTTCGCCCGCGGCGCACGGACCATGCACTACTCACCAGCCCAGGGAGTGTGTTGCCATGTTTGAAGGAATGCGCCAGCTCATTCGCGATGATATCCAATGGTCGGTTCGCGAGGCGAGCGGCGCATTGGTTCCGGGCGCGCGCGGCACTCACTGCTTGATCTTCGACGGTGAGAGCATCGTGCGCCGCGTTTGGGTCTACCCCGTCGGATGGGATGAGCTCAGCGACGATGAGCTCTGGGCGCTTCTCGGGCCGAAGCTGGGGCCGAGCATGCCGCCACCGGCGCGAGGCGGAACTCGCCCCAAAAACGATCCGGCAATGGAGCTCGCGGCCGAGACGGTCGCGCGCACCAAGTCTCTCCTCGCGGAGATCACGTTGCTGCGCGAGGCGCATCGGTCCCTTCACCGCGAAACGAGGGAGCTCATTTCCGACTGCCGCGCGCGCCGCGCCGAGATGCAGCACTGCGTCGAAAGCTACGCCGCCGCGATGCGGCTCCAGGGCCTGGCTCCGGAGGAAGCGCTGGTGCTCATCAAGGGCGCGGTGACCGAAGGACTGGGCCCGGTGCGGGCGAACGAAGATCCAGACGCCGAGACGATGGTGCGCGACGCGGTCGCGTGGGGAATCGCGGCCTACTACGCCGCCTGAGGCGCCCAAGCGCCCTGCTGGACCTCGCGCCGGGCGAGGCGCAATATTGGGGATGACTACTCCACCCATCGCAGCGCCCGTGCGGGACGTCGCCGAAAATGAGCGAAAAATCTGGGGCGTGATCGCCGCCTCGTCCGCCGGCACCGTCATCGAGTGGTACGACTTCTACATCTTCGGCAGCCTCGCCGCGGTGATCTCCGGCGTCTTCTATCCGGAGACGAACCAAACGATCTCGCTGCTCAAGTGGCTCGCGACCTTCGCGGTGGGCTTCGCCGTGCGCCCGTTCGGCGCGCTGGTGTTCGGCCGGGTGGGCGACCTCGTCGGACGTAAGTACGCCTTCATGCTCACGCTCCTCATCATGGGCGGGTCCACGGCGGCGATCGGCCTGCTGCCCGGCTACGCGACGCTCGGCGTGCTCGCGCCAATCCTCCTCGTCACGCTGCGCATGGCCCAAGGGCTCGCGCTCGGCGGCGAATATGGCGGAGCGGCGATCTACGTGGCCGAGCACGCGCCCGACAACAAACGCGGCTACTACACGTCGTTCATTCAGACGACGGCGACGCTGGGCCTCTTCGTGTCGCTCCTCGTGATCCTCGCGACGAAGAACATGATGAGCGACGCGGCGTTCAAGGAATGGGGATGGCGAATTCCCTTCCTGCTCTCGTCCGTGCTCGTCGTGATCTCGTACTACATCCGCGCGCGCATGGCGGAGTCGCCTCTGTTCGCCAAGCTCAAAGCGGAGGGCAAGACGTCGAAGGCGCCGATCGCGGACAGTTACGGCACCGCCGAGCGGTGGAAGGTGTTCTTCACCGTGCTGTTGGGCGCGACGGCCGGCCAGGCGGTCGTCTGGTACACGGGACAGTTCTACGCGCTGTTCTTCTTGCAGACGGTGCTCAAGGTGCCGATCGGCACAGCGTACAAGATCGTGGCGCTCGGGTTGCTCCTCGGCACGCCGTTCTTCATTGTGTTCGGCGCGCTGTCGGACCGAATCGGCCGTAAGAAGATCATCATGAGCGGTTGCTTCATCGCCGCGCTGACGTACATCCCGATCTATCACGCGATGTCGGCGGCGGCGGGCCCGACCACGCAGGTGGCCGACGCCGCGGGGAAGCTCACCGAGGTGGCGGCGAACCCGAACTTCGCCGCGCTCACCGGACTGATGTTCCTGCAGGTGTTGTACGTGACGATGGTGTATGGGCCGATCGCTGCGTTCCTCGTCGAGAGCTTTCCGGCACGCATTCGCTACACGTCGCTCTCGCTGCCCTACCACTTCGGGAATGGCTGGTTCGGCGGATTCACTCCGCTCATCGCGACATCGATCGTGGCGGCGACGGGCAATCGGTACGCGGGGCTGTGGTTTCCGATCGGCGTGGCGGCGATGACGTTCGTCGTGGGCAGCCTGCTGTTACGCGAGACGAAGGATCAAACGATCTGGGGCGAGGTGGAGTGAGCGCTTACAGGCAACCGTTCGGGACACCGTTGGCGCTGCTCGGCAAGCTAGCCATCGGCCTGTGAGTCTTCTGTAATCTCGAGCCGCGGCTCGCACTCGACCGGAAAGTTCACCGAGTTGGCGATGAAGCAGAGCGAATGCGCGCGGTGGTGCAACTCGCCGGCGACGATCGGGTTCGTGCCGGCGCGCACCGTGACGGTGGGACGCAACACCACGCTGGTGAAGCGGCCGCTGCCGTCGGGCGCCTCACGCATGGTGCCCACGGGATCGTCGACGTAGTCCGTGACGACGATGCCGACGTTCGAGGCGAGATGCAGATACCAGAGCATGTGACAGGAGGAGAGTGACGCAACGAGCAACTCCTCCGGATTGTATCGCGTGGCGTCGCCTCGAAAGTTCGGGTCGGACGAGCCGGCGATCACGGGCTTTCCCGCGGCAGCGATCTCGTGCGTGCGCTCGTAGCCGCGATAGTCGCTCGTGCCGGTCCCGGCGTTCCCCGTCCAGGTCACGCGCAGCGTGTAGCGGTGTGTCGTCACAGTGTCTCGCTCCTTTGCTCTGCCGAACAACAATGTGCACGGAGCGCGGGCGAGTCTTCCAGGCTGTCGCGGGAATCTTACATTCTTTGCTCCGCGTTTGCGTTCTCCCGTGTGCCGGGGTACCTTTCAGAAGTGAATAAACAGACGCGCATGGGCGCGTCACTCGTTCCTGCGGAATTATTCAGGGCCCTGACTTTCGCTCAGGGCCTTTTTTATTTCGCCACATGTACATCAGGAGTTTGCAATGCGCACCACCGGCACCGTGAAGTGGTTCAACGACGCGAAGGGCTTTGGTTTCATCACGCCCGAAGACGGCCAGAAGGATTGTTTCGTTCATCATTCGGCGATTCAGGGCGACGGATACCGCTCCCTCGCTGAAGGCGAGCGCGTCGAGTTCGACGTCGTCGCGGGCCAGAAAGGCCCCGCCGCCGAAAACGTGATGAAGGTCGCTCGCTAACCGTAACCGGCGCGAGCAGCGACGCTCCGCGCCCATCAGGAGATCGGATGACAGCCCTCCCGGATCGCATCAATGGAGCGTGGGTCGCGACGCTGACCGACGAGGAAATCCTCGGCGTCGAAGGCGCGCTGCACGAAACCTTTTCCGCGCTCGAGTTTCGCGAGAAGAAGGCACGGGGCGATCGCTACAACCTGATGCGCAGTCCCGCCGACCTCATGGAAGCCTGGAACCGCTGGAGCCTCGTGAACGCGGCAACGCGCGCACGGTCGCTCAATCCACACAAGCGGCAGTAGGACAGGCTAGCTAGAGGATCGGGCCAGACGCTTCGCCGAGAACAAATCGGGCGCGGCGTCCGGCACTCCGGTCACCAAATTTCCGACGATCTCGCCCACGGCCGGCGCGAACTTGAAGCCGTGACCGGAGCAGGCGCTGGCGATCACCACGTTCGGATGATCGGGGTGCGCGTCGATGAGAAAATGCTGATCGGGCGTATTGGTGTACAGACACGTGGCCGAACGGATCGAATGCGGCTGTAATCCCGGCACGTGGCGCGCGACGATCGCTTCGACCGCGTGAATCTCCTCATCGCTCACCTCCCGGCGGATCGCGTCGGCGGCACCGCGCTCTCCATCGTGATGGAAGGCGGCCTTGGTCCCCTGCCCCATGTCCGGCAGCGTGTAGAACATCCGCTCCGGCTCGTATTCCCAGATCGTCACGGGATTGTGCATCGGCGCGCCCTGGCCCGCGGCGGCCGGACGGACGGAATCGAACCAGTGCATCACCTGGCGCTCGACCCAGAGTCCGAGCTGCAGGCCGCCGAGCAGGTCCGGAAGCCACGCGCCGGCGGCGAGCACCAACGTCTGCGCGGCGTAACGCCCCTGTGTCGTGCGCACCTCGACGCCGCCCGGCGTCGCCTCCCAGGCGAGCAGCGCTTCGCCGAGCTGGATCGTGGCGCCTCGCGTTCTGGCTTGGCTCAGCAACGCGCTGACGCACATCTCGGGCAACAGCACGCCGGCGCGCCGCTCGAAAATGCCCACCATGTCGTCGTTCAGCCGGAAGTCGGGAAAACGCGCGGCCGCCTCGTGGCTCGAGAGCTCCTCGTATGGAACGCCGTGCGCCACCGCGCTCTGGCGTGCGCCGCGCACGAGGGCGCCGTGTGGCGGCCCGATCGTCATGCCGCCGGTGGGAATCAGCAGCGTCTCGCCGGAGCGCTGCTCCAGGTCGTGCCACAGCTCGTAGGCGCGGCGGACGAGCGGCACGTACGCGCCGTCCTCGAAGTATGCTTCGCGAATGATGCGCGACCCACCGTGGCTCGACCCGGTGGTGTGCGGAGGAGAATAGCGGTCGAGTCCGAGCACGCGCAGGCCACGCTGGGCCAGGCTGTCGGCGGCCGCGCTGCCGTGCACGCCGAGTCCGGCGACGATGACATCGTAGGTTTTCACGCCATGAAGCTACCGGCTGCGCGGCGCACATTGCCAGAGGTGTGGCGCTTCTTGCAGTTCTGCCGCGGCCTCACCATGATCAACTCCATGCGTCGCCCGCTCGGTCGCTCGCTCGGCCGCTCCGCAGTCGTTGGCGTCTTCATTCTTGGCGCTGCATGCATGCAGCGCACGTCGAATGCCCCGCGCGTCGACCACCTGGTGATCACGCACGACCAGATGGTGGAAAGCCGCTTCAACACCGTCTACGACGCGGTCGAGGCGCTGCACGGCAACTGGCTGCAGACGCGCGGCGCCGACAGCTTTTCGTCGCCCAGCCAGGTTCGCGTGTATCTCGACAACAGCCTGCTGGGCGGTATCACCACGTTGCGCGACATCGCTTCGAACAGCGTGACGTACGTGCAGTACTTCGACGGCGTGAGCGCGACCGGGCGATGGGGACTGGGGCACGGAGCGGGCGTGATCTACGTGTCGTCGCACCCGAAGGGAACGGATCCGCAGGGCGAAGAGCGGCGCGTCGAGTAACCGGCAAAACTCGTAAGCAGCAGTAGCAATTGATGTTACGATGTTTTCTTGTCGGGCGCTGCGCTCGCTTCCGCGGAATGACAGCGGGACCGCTTGGTCAGGCGATTCCAGCCATCTGGCGAAGCAGCGATTCCTCCGATGCTTCGCTGCGCTCCAGACGACCGACGATGCGTCCGCCGCGCACCGTGAAGATTCGCATCGACAACGCCAGCAACTCGGGTAGCTCGCTCGAGATGAGCAGCACCGCCGTGCCACTCGCCGCGACTTCGGCGATCAGCGCGTGAATCTCCGCCTTGGCACCCACGTCCACGCCGCGCGTGGGCTCGTCGAGAATGAGCACGCGCGACTGCGCCGCGAGCCAGCGCGCCAGCACGACCTTCTGTTGAGTGCCGCCCGACAAGCTCGCGATCGGCGCCGCCGCGGCCGCGGGCTTCACGCGGAGCCGGCGAAAGTACTCGTCGACCATCGTGCGCTCCGCTCGCCGGCGCACCCACGTGAGCCGCGTCAACCGCGTGAGCACGGCGAGCGATGCGTTGCGCACCGACGTCTCGAGCGGCACGAGCGCCTGGCGCTTGCGGTCCTCGGGCACGAGTCCCAACCCCAAGCGAATCGCGTGCGCCGGTGTGCGAATGTCGACGTCCTTGCCGTCGATGTAGATGTGCCCTTGGGAATGCCGGTCGAGACCAAAGAGGGCGGCGGCGATCTCCGAACGTCCGGCGCCGACCAATCCGGCGAGCCCCACGATCTCGCCGGCGTGCAGCGAGAACGACACATCCTCGAACTTTCCCGGCGCCGTGAGCCCTTCCACGCGCAGCCGCTCCTCGCCGCCGCGAACTCCCTCACGCACGGCATTCACACCGAGCGCGCGGCCGATCATCATCTGCACCACCGCGGACTCGTCGAGCTCCGCGGCGGACTTCGTGCCCACGACGGCACCATCGCGCAGCACGGTGATCGTGTCGCACAGGTGGAAGACTTCGGGCATGCGGTGCGACACGTAGATGCACGTCACGCCGTCGCCTCGCAGACGCGCGATGAGCTCGTACAGCCGCTCGGCGTCGGCTTGGCTCAAGCTGCTCGTGGGCTCGTCGAACACGAGCACGCGCGCGCCGCTTCCCACCGCCGCAGCGATCTGCACGATCTGTCGCCGCGCGATGGGCAGCTCGCCCACGCGCTGCGACACGTCGAGATCGGCGCCGATCAGGGCGAGCATCTCGCGCGCGCGTTGCTCCATCGCTTCGCCCGCTACGAACCCACCCCGGCGCGGAATGTCCGACAGACAGAGATTCTCCGCGACCGACATGTTCTCGCAGAGCGAGAGCTCCTGGTGCACCATGCCGACGCCCGCGGCGAGCGCGTCGCGCGGACTCGTGAATCGCACCTCGGCGCCGTTCACGAACATGCGCCCGGTATCCGGCGCGTGGATGCCGGCGAGCATCTTTCCGAGCGTGCTCTTCCCCGCCCCGTTCTCGCCGCACAGCGCGTGACAGGATCCGCGCGCGATGTCGAGCGTGACGTCGCTCAGCGCGACCACACCGGGAAAGCGCTTGCTGACTCCCTCGAAGCGAACCGCGGGCGGGGTCACTTGGCCAGGTACGCCGCCGGCACGTCGGTGAAGCCCCATGCCTTCAACTGCCGCGCCCATTCGCCGAGGTTCGCCTTCGTCACGCGCACGAGCTCCATGGGAATGATCTGCGGCACGTCCTTCTTGAAGTGCAGCTTGTCGACGATCGTCTCCACGCCGATGTAGCCCCATTGGTAGACGGGCTGCGCGAGGAGCACGGGCACCACACCCTTGTCGATGTACGCGAGCTCCGCGGGCAGCGCATCGACGGCCACGACCTTGATGCGCTTCGGATCGATGTCGGTGAGCAGCGACTGCGTGAACAGCGGCCAACCGCCGATCATCGCCCAACCGCCGATGTCGGGGTACGCGTTGTCGACACGCACGACTTCCGCGGTGGCG
Organism: Gemmatimonadota bacterium; assembly: GCA_028287235.1. Classification (GTDB taxonomy): domain Bacteria; phylum Gemmatimonadota; class Gemmatimonadetes; order Gemmatimonadales; family Gemmatimonadaceae; genus JAQBQB01. The sequence goes on from JAQBQB010000023.1 coordinate 122,473, forward strand.
TCCTGCGGCGTCTCGGTGTGGTTGAACACGCCGGCGATCGTGATGCCGGGATATTTCGCCGCCTCCTCCTTCACGCCCTGCACGCGGTGCTGCAGGTTCGGCGCGTTCTGGTTGCCGGCGAGGATCGCGACCTTGCCCTTGCCGTTCATCAACTTCGCCAGCTCGGCCATGGTCTCGCGGCCGGTCTTGACGTCATCCACGCCGTAATAGGCGAAGCGCTTCGATTGCGGCGCATCACTGTCGAACGTCATGACCGCGACGCCGCGGTCCACCGCGTCGTTGATCGCGCCGGTGAGCTTGCTCGCGTCGGAACAGGAGATGAGAATCGCGTCCACGCCGTCGTTCACCGCCTGCTGAATGCGCTGCGCCTGCACCTGCCCGTCTTCCTGCGGCGGGGTGAGCCAGTTGACTGTGACCGTGATGTGATTCTTCGCCGACAGATCCTTGGCCGCCGCTTCCGCGCCGGTGCGCGCCGCGAGGAACACCGGATTGTTCGAGCTCTTGGCGATCACCGCGATCGTGATCTTGTCCTTCCCGGCACCGGTGGCCGTCGCAGCCTTCGGCGCGCTCGTGTCGGCCGCGGCGCCCGATTTGAGGTCCGCCTTGCCGCAGCCTGTGCCAACGACCCCGGCCGCTGCCGCTGTCGCGAGCGCCACAAACGAAACGATGCGTGTGCCACCGATCATGCGCTTCTCCCCGTGCCAAAGTTGAACCGACGTTGGGTCATGCTCATGGTCCATCGGTCGACGACCACCGCGATGATGATCGCGCAGCCGATCACGATCCACTCATAGTTCTGATCGAAGTGCAAGGTGCGAATCGATTGGCGAATGAGCACGATCAGCAGCGCGCCGAGCGTTGCACCGAGCGCGCTGCCCTTGCCGCCGGTGAGACTCGCGCCTCCCACCACCGCCGACGCGATGACGTACAGCTCGTACCCTTGCGCGTCGCCCGACGACGCCGAGCCGTAGAAGCTCGCGCCGAGAAACGCCGCGAGGCCGGCAGTGAGGCCGGAGACGACGAACACGCCGATCTGTATTCGCGCGGGCGACAGGCCGGCGTACCGGCTCGCCTCCGGATTTCCCCCGAATGCGAAGATGTGCCGCCCCATCACCGTGCGCGCGAGATAGATCGTGCCGATGAGCGCCAGCGCGAGCATGGCGAGCATCGGCACGGGGAACAGCCCGCCACCCAATCCGAGCGACGCTTTCGTGATGGACGTGAGCGACGCCGGCACGAGGATGCTTTCGGCCTTCGTCGCGACGAAGGCGATGCCGCGCAGAATCCACATCGTGCCGAGCGTGATGATGAACGGATGCACGCGCAGCCCTACCACGAGCACGCCGTTCAGGAACCCGCAGAGCAACCCGATGCCGAGCGCCGTCGTGAGCCCAGTCGCGAGCGCCGCCCCGCCGCTCGCCGGCGCCGTGCCACGCAGCGCGAGGGCCATGCCCACTCCGGAGAGCGCGTAGATCGAGCCCACCGACAGGTCGATGCCGCCGGCGATGATCACCATTGTCGCGCCGATCGCCATGATCGCGAAGAAGCTCGCGTCGGTGGCCGTCTGCACGAGCGTATGAGAGTTCCAGAAATTATTGATCGAGATGCCGCTGGCCCGGTCGAGATGCGAGCCGGCAAGCAGCGTCAGAGCCATCGTCGCAGCGAAGAGCACTGCGACCAATCCGGTTTCCTGCGAGCCGGCAAGCCGGCGGGCATAGTCTCGCACGTTTGGCCTATCCTCACGTCAGGTGACCGGATCCGCGGACACGTGCGCCGCGTGGTACGACTCCCGAAAGCGTCGATACGGACGATCGTACTCCGCATGCGCTCCGGGCGCGGGATGCTCGAGCGGTCCGCGCGTGAGCATCGCGGCCGCGGCGCTCGCGAGATCAGGATACGCCCCGGCTCCGACCGCCGCTAGAAGCGCCGCCCCATATGCCGGCCCTTCCTCCCGATTCACCGTGCCCACGGGCAGCCCGAACACCTCGCTCTGCAGCCGGCGAACGAACGCGCTCTTTGCGCCGCCGCCGGTGAGCAGCATGCTCGTGGGTGCAACGCCGAGCTCCTCGAGAATCGAGACGGAGTCGCGCAGCGCGAAGCAGATGCCTTCGAGGACGGCGCGCGTGAGGTGGGCGCGGGAGTGCGCGAGGCTCAAACCCACGAATGCTCCGCGCATCGAGGCATCGCGGTGTGGCGTCCGCTCGCCCTGGAGATACGGCAGAAAGGTGACGCCGTTCGCGCCGCGGGCGATCGTTGCCGCCTCGGCGTCGAGCCGCTCGTTCGCCTCACCCGCCGCCGAGAGGTCGCGCGCGAGCTGATCGCGAAACCAGGCGAACGCACCGCCGGCCGAGAGCACGACGCCCATGAGATACCACGTACCCGGCGCGACGTGACAAAAGGTGTGCACTCGCATGCGGGGATCGACGTGCGGCCGCGCCGTGGGCGCGAGCACGGTACCCGACGTCCCCCAACTCGTCACGGCTTCGCCGGGACCAATCGCGCCCACGCCCGCGGCGCCGCAGGCATTGTCGGCGCCTCCGCCCACGACCGGCGTGCCGACGGCGAGACCAGTGAGTCGCGACGCGCGCAGCGTCACCGTCCCCAGCACGTCGGCGGATCCGCCCACCGTGGGGACGATCGAGTGCGGGAGGCCAACCGCGTCGAGAACCTCGGTGCTCCACCGCTGATGCGCGGTGTCGTACATCAGCGTCGCCGATGCGTCGGAGGGCTCGGTGGCGAGCACGCTGGTCAGACGAAAGCGAATGAAATCCTTCGCCAGCAGCACGGTGGCCAGACGCGCGAAGGCGGCCGGCTCGTGGTTGCGGAGCCAGAGGATTTTGGGAAGCGTGAAGCCCTCGAGCGCCGGATTGGATGCCAGATCGCGTAACCGCGCTTCACCGCCGACGCGCTCGGTGATCTCGCGGCATTCTGCTGTCGTGCGTCCGTCGCACCAGAGAAGCGCGGGCCGGATCACGTCGCCGGCTGCGTCGAGAAAGACGGACGAATGCATCTGGCCGGAGATGCCGACGGCAGCGACCGACGCGCGCGGCACGGCCGCGAGCACGGTACGAATCGACGCGATGCTGGCCTGCCACCACGACTCGGGATCCTGCTCGGCCCACCCGGGAAAGGGAGTGGAGAGCTGCAACGGCGTGACTGCGCTGGCCAGCACCTCGCCGCCGGCCGCAACCAAAATGGCTTTCACAGCACTCGTGCCGACGTCGACGCCGAGGAAGCACGGCGCCGCCACTCAACGAGCTCCGAGAATGATCTCCATCGTGAGCTGGTCGAGCTTTTCGTAGCCGTAGCCCTGGGCGCGCATTGCGTGGAGGTCGAAGGTCCGTTCCTTGAGACCGGCGGCGGCGGCGCTGAACTTCAGGGCCTCGCCGCCGGCGCGCTTGCGCAGCGCACCGACGAGCTCTTGGATCTCCGCATCGGCGTTGAACCGCGCCACCTTCTCCTTGAGGATGAGATAGGTGCGCATACTGCCCGCCGCGAAGTCCCACACGCCGGCTTCGTCCTCGGTGCGGTAGGCGTGGCTGTCGAAGTGCAGCATTCCCGAATAGCCGGAATCTTCGAGCAGTTTCACGAGGAAGAACGCCGCCTTGATGTCTTCGCTGCCGAAGCGGAGGTCCTGGTCGAAGCGTCCGGGCTTCTGGGCGTTGAGGTCTATGTGGAAGAGCTTTCCTGCTTCGATCGCCTGGCCCACGCCGTGGGAAAACTCGAGGCCGGCCATCGTGTCGTGAGCGACTTCGGGATTCACCCCGACCATGTCCGGATGGTCGAGCGTATAGATGAACGCGAGCGCGTGGCCGATCGTCGGCAAGAAAATGTCGCCGCGCGGCTCGTTCGGCTTGGGCTCGAGCGCAAACTCGAGCTCGTACTTCTGCGCACGGACGTACTCGCACAGGTAGTTGATCGCTTCACGGAACCACTTGATTGCGTCGCGCGGATCTTTGGCGGCAGCGGTGTCCGTGCCTTCGCGGCCGCCCCAGAACACGTACGTTTTCGCGCCGAGCTCCACGCCGAGGTCGATGGCGCGCATCGTCTTCTGGAGCGCGAAGGCGCGCACGCGAGCGTCGTTGCTCGTGAAGGCTCCGTCGCGGAAGACGGGATCGCCGAAGAGGTTCGTCGTCGCCATGGGGACTTTCATTCCCGTGTCGGCGAGTGCGGCTTTGAAATCGCGGACGATGTCGTCGCGCTCGGCCGCCGTGGCGTCGCGCGGAATGAGGTCGTTATCGTGAAGGTTGACGCCGTACGCGCCAAGCTTGGCGAGCTGCTCGACGATGCGCCGCGCGGGAATCGGCGCGCGCACCGGACCGCCAAACGGGTCGCGGCCAATGTTGCCGACCGTCCAGAGGCCGAAGGTGAAGCGATGTTCGGGGCGAGGGGTGAGGGCGCCCGAGGCGGGTGCCTGCGGCATGGCGATTCCTTCCGGGTGTTCGGACGACGAGTATGCGAATTGTGCGACTCCGGCGCTAGAGATGACTGCTCGTTTGGGTCACGAGCACCGAACCGCAGCCAACGCGGACACGTGCGACCACGTGCGAACACGCGCTGGCTGCAGTTCCAATCAGCCGCTCGGAAGCCACACCTACCGCCCTCGAAGCGCGACCAGCACCACCCCGCGCTTGCCTCGCGGTCCGTACGGCGCCGTCTCCACCGAGTCCGTCATCAGGTCGATTCGCTCGACGCTCGGCGCAGCGATCGTCACGAAGAAGTCGTCGGAGAGCGGAACGCCGTCGATCACGAACAACGCGCATCCATCCGCAGAGCCGGCGGAGCGGCCGCCGAGATGCAGCTTGGCGACTCCACCGACGCGCTCGACCGAGACGCCGGACACGCGGCTCGCGACGATCTCGCGCAGCGACGACTCGACCTGTTCGGCGTCGTCGGGGTCGATGGAGAGGCTCGTCTGCTCGGACATGACACGAAGAACGCGCGTGCCGGACTCGGCGCGCCGGCTCCTGGGCGGCGCGCCGAGCCGCAGGGCCGCGGATCCGCGCGGTGTGGCGCACGACGGAAGAGTGGCGGCCATCGCGAGCGCGGTGAAACTTCGTCGCCAGATACGTGCTGTCATCGGTGCTCCTTGAAGGGTGTACTCGCACCCTAGCAGCGGCGCACCGCACGCGTCAACCGACACTTTAACGTTTTCTAAACGTACAATCGGGCTCGGTGGTTTGGCGGCGAGACGGGCAAAAAGCTACGCGAGCTTTCAGTGATGCACGCTCGGCGCCGCCGCCAAATAGCGATCGATTGCCGCGGCGGCGTCGCGTCCTTCGCGAATCGCCCAGACGATGAGCGACGCGCCGCGCCGGGCATCGCCTGCCGCAAACACACCGTCCACCGGCGTGTGGTGGCTCGCGTCGGCCACCAGCGTTCCGCGCTCTTCATGCACGCCGAGTCCGCGCACGAGCGGTGTGTCCTCCACACCGGCGAAGCCCATTGCCAGGAGCACGAGATCGACTTTCGTCGTGTACTCCGTGCCTCTCACCGGACGGTGCACGAAACGACCGCCGTCCACGGGCTGGGTCTCGACACGCACCGCGTGCAGCGCGCGGACGATACCACCGTCGCCGTCGCCCTGCGCGCCGCCGGAGAACGCCGTCGTCGCCACGCTCCAGTCGCGCTCACAACCCTCTTCGTGTGCATGGCTGCTGCGAAGCTGCATCGGCCAGAGCGGCCACGGCGTGGATGACGCGCGGTTCTCAGGTGGCCGCGGCAACAGCTCGTACTGGCGCACGCTCGCCGCGCCTTGCCGCACGCATGTGCCGGCACAGTCGGAGCCCGTGTCGCCGCCGCCGATGATGATCACATGCTTGCCGCGCGCGCTGATCGCGCGCCGCGGATCGACGACGTCGCCGGCCAGCCTTCTGTTCTGCTGTGTCAGAAAATCCATCGCTTGATGAACGCCCGCGAGCTCGCGCCCCGGCACCACGAGGTCGCGCGCGCGTTGCGCGCCCACGGCCAAGCAGACTGCGTCGAATTCGCGGCGCAGCGCCTGGGCGGTGACGTCCTCGCCGACATTGACGCGCGTGCGGAACTCCACCCCTTCGGCGGCGAGCTGCGCGAGCCGCGCGTCGAGCACCGACTTCTCGAGCTTGAACTCCGGAATTCCGTAACGAAGCAGACCGCCGATTCGGTCGGCGCGCTCGAAGACGACCACACCGTGGCCGGCGCGCCGCAGTTGCTGCGCCGCGGCGAGCCCCGCCGGACCGGAGCCAACGACCGCCACACGCCGGCCCGACTCGCGTCGCGGAGGACGCGGAACCACCCGCCCGTCGCGGAATGCACGGTCGGCGATGCTCTGCTCGATGTTCCGGATGGTCACCGGCTGGTCGATGAGCGAGAGCACGCACGCCGATTCGCACGGCGCGGGACAGAGACGTCCGGTCAACTCGGGGAAGTTGTTCGTCGAGTGCAGCACGTCCGCTGCATCCGCCCACCGCTCCGCGCTCACCAGATCGTTCCACTCCGGAATCACATTCTGCACCGGACAGCCGGAATCGCTCTGGCAGAATGGAACGCCGCAGTCCATGCATCGCCCGGCTTGCGCGCGCAGCTCGTCGCCGGGCATCGGTGCATAGAACTCGCGCCAGTGCCGCGTCCGCGTCTCCACCGGCTGCCGCTGCGGCGTCGAGCGACGAAGCTCGAGAAAACCTCGTGAATCACCCATGTCGCAAGCCGGCCTCCGCCGCCTCGGTGCTGCGCTCGAGCGCGCGCTTGTACTCCAGCGGAATGACGCGCACGAACTGTTTGAGCGTTTCACCCCAGTGCGAGAGCAGGTGCTTGCCGCGCCGGCTTCCCGTGTAACGCACGTGCCGCTCGATCAACCAATGCAGCTCCTGTTGATCCGCCGACTCCGCGACGCCCGCGACCTCGAGCAGCGGCGATGCGACGCGACCGCGAAACGCACCGTTCGCGTCGACGACGAATGCGACGCCGCCGCTCATGCCAGCGGCGAAGTTGCGACCCGTGCCGCCGAGGACGACGACGGTGCCGCCGGTCATGTACTCGCAGCCGTGATCGCCGACGCCTTCGACGACGGCGGTTGCGCCGCTGTTGCGCACCGCGAATCGCTCGCCCGCCGCGCCCGCGATGAACGCCTCGCCCGACGTTGCGCCGTACAACACGGTGTTACCCACGATGACGGTTCCTTCGCCCATCACTTGCGCGGTCTTCGGCGGATGGATGATCAGTCGCCCACCGGAGAGCCCCTTCCCCACGTAGTCGTTCGCCTCGCCCTCGAGGTCGAGCGTCAACCCACGCGCCGCGAACGCGCCAAAGCTCTGGCCCGCCGATCCCTCGAAGCGGAGCATGATGGTGTCGGGCGGCAACCCCGCGCTGCCGTGGCGCCGCGCGATCTCCCCGGACAGCATCGCGCCGACAGCGCGATGGGCGGTGCGAATGGCGCGAGTCGCGTTGACCGCTGTACCGTACGCGAGCGCCGGCTCGGCGATGGTGAGCAGCTCGCCGTCGAGCGTGCGTGACAGATCGGGATGCACCTCGCGCACGCGGCGCCGGGGTCCAAGCTCGCCGCCAGCGGCGGCCAGGTGAAGCAACGGCGATAGGTCCAACGCGCGCGCCTTGCGGTGCGAGCCGCGCCCGTGCGCGCGCAGCAGCTCGACGCGTCCGATCATCTCGTCCATCGCGCGGAAGCCAAGCTGCGCCATGAGCTCGCGAACTTCTTCGGCGACGAAGAAAAAGTAGGTCACGAGCTGCTCGGGCCGTCCGGCGAACTTCTCGCGCAACGCCGGATCCTGCGTCGCGATGCCGACGGGGCAAGTGTTGAGATGGCACTTCCGCATCATGATGCAACCTTCGACGATGAGCGGAGCCGTGGCGAACCCGAACTCCTCGGCGCCGAGCAGCGCGGCGACGACCACGTCGCGCCCCGTCTTGAGCTGGCCGTCTACCTGCAGGGTCACCTGTCCGCGCAGGTCGTTGAGCATCAGCGTCTGCTGCGTTTCGGCGAGGCCGAGCTCCCACGGAATGCCGGCGCGCTTGATCGACGACAGCGGCGACGCGCCCGTGCCGCCGGAGTCGGCCGAGATCGTGATGAGGTCCGCGCCCGCCTTGGCGACGCCGGCCGCCACGGTGCCGACACCCGCCTCCGCGACGAGCTTGACGGAGATCGTCGCCGACGGATTGACGTTGCGCAGATCGAAGATGAGCTGCTTGAGATCCTCGATCGAGTAGATGTCGTGATGCGGCGGCGGCGAAATGAGCGTCACCCCCGGAGTGGCGTGGCGCGTCTTCGCGATCACGGCATCCACTTTGTGTCCAGGCAGCTGTCCGCCTTCGCCGGGTTTTGCGCCCTGCGCGATCTTGATCTGTAACTCAGCGGCGCTGACGAGATATTCGGCCGTGACGCCGAAGCGCGCCGATGCGACTTGTTTGATCGCGCTGTTGCGCGGCGTGCCGAAGCGCGCCGGGTCTTCGCCCCCTTCGCCGGTGTTGCTTCGGCCGCCGATCAGGTTCATTGCGATGGCGAGCGTCTCGTGCGCTTCGGCGCTGATCGAGCCGAAGGACATCGCGCCGGTGACGAAGCGGCGAACGATCGCGGTGGCCGGCTCGACGCTCTCGAGCGGCACGGCGTCGCGCTCGACGAAGTCGAGCATCGCGCGCAACGTCGGCGGCGCGCCCTGCTCGTCGTTCACGAGCCGGCTGAACTCGCGGTAGGTGGCGGGTGCGCCTTCGCGAGTGGCGCGTTGGAGCGTCGCGATCGTCTTCGGGTTCCAGCCGTGGCGCTCACCCTGGATGCGATAGTGGTACTCGCCTCCCGCGTCGAGCAGCGCGTCGGCGGCGGCCTCGAAGGCGCGGGCGTGCCGGTCGAGCACTTCGCTTGCGATGACGTTCAGGTCGATGCCGCCCAGCCGCGACGCGGTGCCGGTGAAGTGCCGCTGCACGAGCGTACGGTCCAAGCCCACCGCCTCCCAGAGCTGTGCGCCGCAATAGCTCCGCAGCGTCGACACGCCCATCTTCGACAGGATCTTGAGCAGACCCTTCTCGAGCGCCTTCAGATAGTGCGCTTGCGCGGTCGCCGCGTCCGCGGCCTGCGAGAAGCTCGCTAGGGCGAGATACGGATGCACCGCCGCGGCGCCGTAGCTGAACAGCAGCGCCACCTGCGACACGTCGCGTGCGTCGCCCGTTTCGACCACCAGGCCCACGCGCGATCGGCAGCCTGCGCGGATCAGATGATGGTGAACCGCGGACAGGGCGAGCAGAGATGGGATTGCGGCGCGCTCGCGATCCACGCCGCGGTCGCTCAGAATGATCGTGCCGTATCCATCGGCCACCGCATTGAGGGCAGCGCCGCACAGCGCGTCTACTGCGCCGCTCAGCGAGCTAGGATCGTTGGCCGGAAAGAGCATCGGCAACGTGACGGGTCGCAGGGTGGCATCTCGCACCAAACGGAGCGCTGCGATCGCGACGTTCGTCAGCACCGGGTGATCGATCTGCAGCTGGTGCGCGTGCTCGGGCGTCTCGTCGAGCAGATTGCCCTGCGGACCAACGAAGGTCCGCAACGACATGACGAGCGCCTCGCGAATGGGGTCGATCGCCGGATTCGTGACCTGCGCGAAGAGCTGCCGGAAGTACGACGAGAGAAGCTGCGTACGTTCGGATAGCACGGCGAACGCGGTGTCGTTGCCCATCGATCCGAGCGGCTCTTCCCCCGCCTGCGCCATGGGACCGAGCACCACGCCGAGCTCCTCGCGCGTGTAGCCGAAGACGCGTTGGAGACGGAGGATCTCGTCGCGATCGAGTGGCTCCGGCAGTGCAATGCTCGCGTTGGTGTCGGTCAGTGCGGATAGCTCCACGCGTTGTTCGGCGACCCAGCGGCGATACGGACGGAGCGACGTCAGCTCGCTCTTGAGCTCATCGTCGCGCAGAATGCGACCCTGCGTCGTGTTGACGACGAACAGTTGTCCCGGACGCAGCCGGCCCTTCTCGCGAATGCGGTGCGCGGGCACGGGCAGCGCGCCCGCCTCCGACGAGAGAATGACCAGGTCGTCGTCGGTCGCCATCCAGCACGCGGGGCGCAACCCATTCCGGTCTTGCACGGCACCGATCTGGCGGCCGTCGGTGAACGCGATGGCGGCGGGGCCGTCCCACGGTTCGACGAGCGCCGAATGATACTCGTAGAACGCGCGGTGCTCGGCGGCCATCGAGTCGTCGTTCTCCCACGCCGGGGGAACGAGCATCGTCATCGCGTGGGCGAGCGGGCGGCCGGCGTGGGCGAGCAGCTCGACGACGTTGTCGAGACACGCCGAGTCGCTCTGCCGCGGCTGAACGATGGGAAGCAGCTCGGACACCTCCTCGCCGAAGCGCGACGACTTCATCGCGCCTTCGCGCGCACGCATCCACGCGACGTTTCCGCGCAGTGTATTGATCTCACCGTTGTGGCAGAGGAACCGGAACGGCTGCGCGAGCGCCCACGACGGGAAGGTGTTCGTCGAGAAGCGGGAGTGGACGAGCGCGAGACCGCTGGCGATGTCGGCGCTCGTCAGGTCGCCGTAGAACCGGGAAAGCTGCTCGGGACGGAGCATTCCCTTGTACGTGATCGTGCGCGACGACAGGCTTGCGACATAGTACGGCGGCGCGGCATCCGGCGCCGCCGCGAGCGCCGCACGCTCGATCGAACGGCGAATCTCATAGAGCGTGCGCTCGAACGACGACATGGCGTCGGCGTTCAGCTCGAGCGCCGCCGGCGCGACGAAGAGCTGGTGGATCGACGGCCGCGACACGAGCGCCTGTCCTCCCAGCTCGGCGTCGTTCACCGGAACGTCGCGCCATCCGAGCACGCGGCAGCCGTGCGCGACGACGGCGGACTCGATCGCGTCCATCGCCGCGCGCCGCGCCCCGTGGGCCACCGGCAGAAAGAGCATGCCGACGCCGTAGGCTCCCGCTTCGGGGAGCGAGATGCCGAGCGCGCGGCACGCGGCGCCGAACAGCGCGTGCGGGAGCTGGAGGAGGATGCCCGCGCCGTCGCCCGTCTCGGAGTCGCCGCCGGTGGCGCTGCGATGCGCGAGGTTGACGAGCACCTCGAGCGCGAGCCGAACCACGTCGTGCGACCGCTCACCGCGCAGATGCGCGACGAAGCCGATGCCACACGCATCGTGCTCGTTCGCGGGATCGTAGAGTCCTTGCGACTGGTGCATGTCGCAACGTAGGACCGCCTTCTCCATGCGGTCAATACGATGGACGATTGCACTTCCAACCTACAAAGTCGCTCCATATTGAAACTCTAAATTACAATCGTCGCCCGCGCATGGGCGTTGTACATTCGTCGCTGTACGACTCCCCAACCGCGGAGCACACGCGCGATGCTGAACGCAGGGTCCATTTCGGCCGGTGACACGGCGTGGGTATTCGTCTCCTCCGCGTTGGTGCTGCTCATGGTGCCGGGCCTGGCGCTGTTCTACGCAGGATTGGTTCGGCCGCGCGCCGCGCTCAACACCGTGATGATGAGCCTCGTCGCGCTCGCGGTCGTGAGCGTGCAATGGACGCTCGTCGGCTACTCGCTCGCGTTCAGCTCGGGCTCGATCGTTGGGAACACGAGCTGGTTCGGATTGTCCGGCGTCGGCGCCGCACCCGGCCCGTACGGCGCAACCATTCCGCACCTCGCGTTCTCCATCTTCCAGGCGATGTTCGCCGGCATCACCGTGGCGCTCATCTCCGGCGCCGTGGTCGAGCGAATCCGCTTCTCGACCTTTCTCATCTTCGCCGTCGCCTGGACGACCTTCGTCTACGATCCACTCGCGCACTGGGTGTGGGCGAACGACGGATGGCTGCACAAGCTCGGCGCGCTCGACTTCGCCGGCGGAACGGTGGTGCACATCAGCGCGGGCACGGCGGCGCTCGTCGTCGCCGCCTTCGTTGGACCGCGCGGCGACGGCGGCCACACGCCCGGCCGGCCGCACAACGTCGTCTTCACGACGATCGGCGCCGCATTGCTCTGGGTCGGCTGGTTCGGCTTCAACGCGGGTTCGGCGCTCGCCGCCGATGGCGTGGCGGCGAACGCGTTCGCCACTACGCACGTCGCCGCCGCCACGGCGATGGTGGCGTGGTTGCTCCTCGAGCGCCTACGCGGTGGCAAGCCGAGCGGTGTCGGAGGCGCGACGGGCGCGGTGGTCGGCCTCGTTGCCATCACACCAGCCGCCGGCTATGTGACTCCCATGGCGGCGCTGGTGATCGGCGCCGTCGCAGCGGCGGCGAGCCACACCGCGATGCGCTTCCGCGACCGCCTGCGGGTAGACGACGCGCTCGACGTCTTCGCCTGCCACGGCGTGGCGGGCATCGTCGGCGCGCTGCTCACCGGCGTGTTCGCCACGACGGCGGTGAACTCCGGCGGCGCGAACGGGCTGCTCGCCGGCAACGCGCGACTGCTCTGGGTACAAGCGCTCGCCGTCGTTGCGACCATCGCGTTCACGGCGCCGGTGACGGCGATCGTAATGGCGGCGCTCAAGGCGACTGGAGCGTTACGCGTCTCGATCGATGCCGAGGCGGACGGAGTGGACGTCGCCGAGCATGGCGAGCGGGCGTACGCAGACGAGCTCGATTCGGCGGGCGATGCACTCGTGTTCACGTCGGCGCCGGCTTCGCGAGCCGACGCGGCGTGATCAACGTTCGGGGCGAAAGCGGGGACCGCTCACTGCGACCATTCGGTCGGTGTGCGGTCCCAGCGATGCTCGCGTAGCTGATCGAGGAGCCGTGGCTCGAGCGGCTCCCCATCGCTCGTCGCGATGTTGGCGCGTACGTTCGCCGGCTTGCGCATTCCAGGGATCACGACGTCGACGTCGCGATTGGCGAGAATGAATCGCAGCGCGAGCTCCGGCATCGTCATCCCGGCGGGCACGAGCGGCGCGAGCGCATTGGCGCGCGCTACCGATGACACCAGGTTCTCGCGAACGAAATAGCTGTTGCGCCAATCGCCATCGGGCCAGCGGCTCTCGGTCGTCAGCGTTCCCGTGAGCGACCCTTCGTCGAAGGGCACGCGCGCGATGACGCCGACGTCGAGCTCACGGCAGAGCGGAAAGAGCTCGTCTTCCGGTGCCTGATCGAAGATGTTGTAAATGACCTGCACCGCGTCCACGAGTCCCGTACGCAGCGTTTGCACGACATTCGTCGGCTCCCAGCGGTTCACGCTCACGCCGATGGCCCGCACGAGTCCCTCTCGGCGCAGGTCGTCCGTTACGCGCTGCCAGCGCTCGTCATTGGCCCACGCGTCTTCCCAGACGTGGAACTGCAGCAGGTCGAGAAACTCCAACCCGAGATTGGCCAGGCTTCGCTCCGCGTACTCGCGCACGTACTCCGGCGGAAAGACGTCGTCGATGCGGTCACCGCGCCGCGTGGGCCATCGCCGGTTTTTCGGCGGAATCTTCGTGGCCGTGTAGAGCGTCTTGCCGGGGTTGGCCTTCACGAGCCTGCCGAGCAGCTGCTCGCTGTGTCCGTCGCCGTAGGCCCACGCGGTGTCGAAGAAATTGCAGCCCAGGTTCACAGCGAGCTGCATCGCGTCGAGCGACTGTGCGTCGTCGGAGCCGGTCCAGCCGGCCATGCCCCACATGCCGTAGCCGATCTCGCTGACGTTCCATCCCGTGCGGCCGAAGCGGCGATATTCCATGGGAAGAACGTTACGCCGCGCCGGCGCGCGACGCGACCGTCAGCGCAGCTCGTACAGATTGGCGAGGATGACCATGCCGTCGCTCGAACCGGCCGATTCGGTGACCGGAACCAGGATGCGCAGATAGTCCGGGCCCTCGAACTCGTCGAGCGCCGGCCAGTGTTGCGGCAGAGCGCTCGCCGAAAGGAGCTGGATGCGCACGCTGTCCGCATCGGGAATCCATTGCATGCCGGGAAAGCCATGCGCCGCGCCCCATCCGTTCTGTGAGAACTTGCCGGAGACGTAGCCGCTGCTCCACGTGCCGCCGATGTGGCTCACGACGTGATGATTGATTTCCCCGGGCGCGAGCGTGCCGTACACGGCGAGGTGTTCAGCGGGCGCAAAGTGGCGCTCGAGCTCCAACTCCGCCGCGGAGTCGTGGAGCCCGCGACGCCGGGCGGCATTCGCGTGTGCGACGAGGTCGAGGAGTGCGGGGCGCCTCAATCCTTGCTCTTCAGCTCCGCGTCGTGCGCCGCCATGAACGCGCGAATCTCGTCGGCCATGTCGAGCAGCTTGGTCCACTGTTCTTTATAGAAGGTGATCGGGAACCGTCCGAGTCCGTAGACGGACAGTCCGCCCTTCTCGCTCACCTTCATCGAGACGCCGCGCGCGGCGCCCTTTTTCAGAGCGTCGTTCTCTTTCCGCAGCCGTTCCAGCTCGGCCAGCATGTCTTCGTCGGCCATCGGTGCTCCGTGTGGGTGGGACCAGCATCCTACCGGCGGGAATCTTACGGGCCAGCGGAGCTCGGGGCCAGTCGTCGCGCACACGGATCAGCGGTGGGTATGGCGAGCTACCAGTGGTGACGCAACGCACGCATTCTGAGCGCCCGGTTGGCGTCGAGGCGCTCGCGGAGTCTGAAGCTCCGGTCGACGCGCGAGAAGTCGGCACGACCGAAGCATCTCGCGGAGTAGGCTCGGGCTTCGGCGCGTGTTTCGGCTCGAACCTGGGCTCGCGCCTCCGCACGGTCGGCCCGCTCGACGGCTCGCGCCCGCTGGCGTTCGATACGCGCTTCGGCATCGTCGTAGCGCGAACAGCCGTATCCGTAGCGGACGCAGTCGCGCGGCAGCATGCGCTGCGCGCTCGCTGTGGCCGGCGCGGCGGCCAGGCCGAGCGCAACGATGCTCGACAGAACCAAGAGTCTCGAACGCATACGTGATCCTCTCCCCCGCAAAACGGTTTGGTCATGCACCCTGGTAACGGTAGGACAACCGGATCGGCGGAAGGGTTGAGTCGCGCGACGGATACGTGGACTCCGTCGCGCGTCGCATGCCGCGTCCGCCGGGTGTGGCGCGAGCTCCTTCGGGAAGTTGCCGTTCATCGCTATCTGATCGGGATGAGCGTTTGCTCGAAGTGGTCGGAGTTCTTTTCGACCTGTCCGACGAATCAGATTTGCTGGCCGTGATGGGCACGAGCAACAAGCGATGGGCTACGTCAGCCACCGATTCGCGCGAATCTGACACCCCCAGGAGCAACGAAAGAGCCCGACAACGCATTACGCATTGTCGGGCTCTCAGTTGCCCCTCCTAGGCTCGAACTAGGACTCTCCTCATCCAGAGTGAGGCGTGTTGCCAGTTACACCAAGGGGCAGTATTTCCAATCCTCGCTCCAGTCGCCCAGAGCCCTTTGATTATACTTTGAGGAGCACCGCCGATCAACCCCGACGGACCCCTCGGCACCCCGCCGATCCGCCGGTAACCTCAGAAACGACTATCGCTTGCACAACTCGCGCTATTCCGCGCCGCTGTGGCGTCGCCGGGCCGCCTGCGCCCTCCTCGCCCTCGCCGCACTCTCCGGAATCGACGCCTGCAGCGACTCCCTCCGCTCCATTGGACCGACCCCAGCCATAGCGGACACCCAGGCCGACCAGCTCTTCGAGGCATTCAAGACCCGCTTCACCCAGGTCGAGCTCTCGCCCAAATACGACGTCGTCCGCACCAAGCTCGCCCAGGCCGCGCTCGTCCCCTCCAAGATCTTCGGCGACGATGCCGTGTGGGAAGTGAAGCCATCGGCCACCACGCGCCTGGTGTACGTCAGCGGCACCGCGATCGACGGACGCTACAAGCTCGAGACGCGCGCCACGCCGCCCGACATCGTGCGCCTCGCCGACTCGCGCCACGCCGTGTCGCTCGAGCAGACGGGCGGCTCGACCTATCGCTGGGACACCAAAGTCGACATCGGCATCGGCAGCATCAGCGCCGAGGGGATGAGCGTTCTCATAACGTCGCTCCTCGCGGCGCCCGAGGGCCGCACGGAGCGCGAGCTGCGCGACGACTATCGCGCGGCGTTTCCGCGCGCCATGGCCGCATTCGGCCGCGGCTTCTCCGTCGATTCGCTGCACGTCGCGCCCGGACCAGCCGGCACGACGGCCGTGGCCATGAGCGTCGGCTTCCATCCGGACCTCATGCGGCCCGCCTACCCGGCGCTCGCCGACTACCTCGACAAGTACCTGGGGCCGGCCAAATATCACTTCGCGCTTTCCGACCACTCGGGCGTCGCGCTGCTCGACATCGTAGGCCGCGACCGCATGATGACGGTCAAGTATCGCGTGCAGGGGGGAAAGCTCACGTCGCTCTTCGGGCCGCCGCGCCCGTGGGCGGACAGCCTGCTCCTCACGTCCGACGTCTCACTCAAGGTGAAGATCTTCACCGTGGGTTTTCACAGTATGCTCACGGACTTCGTCGTCGGCAATTCGGGTCACGAGCGCGCGTGGACCGTCGTGGCGCAGCACGAGCCGAAGTGGGACCTGCCCTTCGTGGCCGAGCGGCTGATTCGCTCGCCGCTGCGTCGGCCGTTCGAGGGAGCGGGCACGCTGTTTCGCCTCGCCGTGCGCGACAGCGCCGGCGCGCAATCGGTGTTCTCGCGGCGCACGCGGCTCGACGTGCAGGAGAGCACCATCATGCGCTTCCTCGGCGGGCTCGCGTCGCACGCCGTGGGCGACATTGACACGAAGGTCGAGCTCGACGAGCACCGCTTCCTGCGCGAGGGCTTTAGTGCAATGCAGGCCGATCTTGCCGGGTTGACGCGGCGCCGGTCCGGCGCCGAGTAACGCGACGCACCGTCGCCTCGCGCGTCGCGACCTTCGACAGGATCAACTGTACGAACGCGCGCGCCGCCGGCGTGGCCGGCGTGGTGCCGAGAAAGGAGATGGCTGCGTCCCACATGGCGAGCGCCGGACGAAAGGAGACGAAGCGCACCGTCGACGAGAACTGTGCGGCGATCTCCGGAAGAATCGCGACGCCGAGCCCCTCCTGAACGAGATCCAGGAGCAGCGGCAGGCGATTGACTTCGAACGTGCTGCGGCGCTCGATACCGGCGTCGGCGAATGCGCGATCGACGAGCCGCGTCGTCAGCCAACTGGCGGGCGTGTTGATGAAAGTGTCGTCGCGGAGCGCGGCGAAGGAGACGGATCGCCGGTTGGCCAGCGGATGCTCGTCGGAGCAGACGAAGGCGAGCGGATACTGCCCAATCGGAATCGCCGTGAAGCCCGGCGGCGCGTGCCCAGGCCCGATCGCAACGTCGACTGCACCGCGGCGTACCACATCGTACAGCGGATCTGACAGCTCCTGAATCGAGATCGACACCGCCGGGTGTGCGCGATGAAACTGCCGCAGCAACGCCGGAATCTCCAACTCTGGCGGCAATGTTTGTATCAGGCCGATGGTGAGCGATCCGCTCAACCAGCCTCCGGTCGCCACGGCGGCGGCGCGAGCCGTTGCCAGCGCCGACAGCGTGCGACGCGCCTCGACGAGCAACGCCTTCCCAGCTTCCGTCAGATCCACATGATGCTTGGACCGGTAGAAGAGCGTTACCCCGAGCTCTCGCTCCAGTGCGCCGATCGACGCCGACACTCCCGACTGCACGATATGCTCACGGTGCGCCGCCCTCGTAAAACTCCGCTCCTCGGCGACTGCGACAAAGAGTGCCAATTGTCGAAATTCCAATGCTCGATCTCCGATCCCGATGACGACCATCGACAACTCGTATTTGACCGCGGTAGGACGAACGGAAGAATCTTAACTATTCGGTAGGGACCCAAGGAGACATCTGCATGTGGTCCGCGATTCCCACGCGTGTTTCACCGCTACGCATACGTTTGCCGACAGTCGTCGCGGCGCTGCTCGCCGTCTGCACGGCCGGTGTCGTGACAGCTTCGTATCAGGTAGTGCGCAGCTCCTTGACCAACGCCACCGCCGAGCGGCTGCACTCGGCAGGAGAGCGCGTCGTCGAGCTGCTCGCTCCGTCGATCCGCCGCGTGCCCGTCGACGCGCGCCGAGTGGCGTCGACACCGGCCGTGGCGCGCTGGCTGGCGACGGGACGGAGCGACGCCGCAATCCAAACGTTTCTCGACAGTGCGCTCCACGACACGCCGCAGAGCGTCGCCGTGGTGCTCGCGCGGAAGAACGGAGACCACGTCGTTGCGGGCGATACGTCGCAGACGCACGCGGCAGACGGCGCGGCAGCGGTCACCGGGCCATTCGTCGCGCGCGGCGACACGGTCCGCTACTGGACGTCGTCGCCGCTCGTCGTCGGCGCCGATACCGCGGGACGGTTCATCGTCGTGCGATCGATGAGCGCCGCGAACACCGCGGCAACGACGCTGATTCGCAATCTCGTCGGGAAAGACGTGTCGGTCCTGATCGGCAACGCCGACGGGAGTCAGTGGACCGACTTCGTTGCCGCCATGCCGCCGCCGATCGACGCTGCGCTCCTACCCAAGACGGCCGGCAGCAGCACGATCCAGACGGCGAGCACCATCGCGGTGGTGACTCCCCTGCCGGGCACTCCGTGGATCGTTTGGGTTGGACAAAGCGTCGTCACCGCCCTCGATCCGGCGACCTCGCTCGTGCGCCGCTTGACGCTGCTCGCCGCCGCGGTCGTGCTGCTGGGCGCGCTCATCGCGTGGTGGACGATCCGCCACATGACGGCGCCGCTCGACGACTTGATGCAAGCGTCCGAGGCGCTGGCGCGCGGAGATTATCAGCGGCGCGTGGAGCGCACGACGTCGACCGACGAGATGGGCCGCGTCGCCGTTGCGTTCAACGCGATGGCCGAGAAGATCGAGGCGCATCATCACGAGCTCGAGGTGCAGGTGTGGGATCGCACCGTGGCGCTCGAAAAGGCGATCTACGATCTGCGGATTGCGCAGGAGGAGAACGTGCGGCAGGAGCGGCTCGCGATCCTCGGCCAGCTCGCGGGCGGCGTGGGCCACGAGCTGCGCAACCCGCTCGGCGTGATGACCAACGCGCTGTACGTGCTCGAGTCGGTGATCGACCGGCCCGACCCCATGGTGCGCGACTATCTGGGAATTCTCAAGGGACAGATCTCGCTCTCGGAAAAGATCGTGTCCGACCTGCTCGACTATGCACGGACGCGCGCACCGAACTCCCGGACCATTTCCGTGGACACGCTCGTTCGCCACCAGGTCTCGCGACTTGGTCCCCTCGGCGACGTCGCGCTCAGCTACGACATTCCGCCGTCGCTCCCGGCGGTGAGCGTGGACGACGTGCAGATCGGCCAGGTGCTGTTCAACCTCCTGACCAACGCGATGCAGTCCATGGGCGACACAGGCTCCATCGTGTGCAGCGCGCGCCAGGACGGCAACGACACCGTCGCTCTCGCCGTCTCCGACTCCGGCCCCGGCATTCCGCCCGACGTGGCGCGCCGGATCTTCGAACCGCTGTTCACCACCAAGGCGCGCGGGCTCGGGCTGGGATTGACCGTCTCGCGAATGCTGGCCGAAAGCAACGGCGGCAGCCTGACGTTCGAGAGCACGCTCGGCCGCGGGACCACCTTCACCCTCCGACTGCCGACCGCCGCTCAATGACGACCCCACGCCGACGGATCCTCATCGTCGATGATGAAATCCTCATGGTCCGCACGCTGAGCGACATTCTCCGCATGCGCGGCTGGGACGTTCACGGCGTACACGCCGGCGAAGAGGCGCTCGCCTTCCTGCGCAGCGACGCGAACGCCGTGGACATCGTGCTGATGGACGTGCGCATGGGCGGCATGACGGGCGTGGACGCCCTCAAGCAGATTCGCGAGGAGCGTCCCGGGCTGCCGGTGATGCTCATGACGGCGTACTCCACCACCGAGCTCCTCGCCGAGGCGGAGCGCCAGGGTGCCGTGCGGATTCTGTCCAAGCCGCTGCTGATCTCCGGCTTGCTCGAGATGCTGGAGACGATCGCCGATCCGCCGCGGCGGGTGCTCGTCGTCGACGACAACCACGCGTACCTGGCGTCGCTCGCCGACATCATCCAGTCGCACGGCTACGTGGCGCTTCGCGCCGATTCGCTGAGTGTGGCGCTGCGGCTCCTGGCCGAGCGGTCTCCCGGCGTGGTGCTGCTCGACATGCGGCTCGACGGCGTCAACCCGGAGACGTCGGTCCTGGCCATCCGGCGCGTGGACCCGTCGGTGAACCTGATTCTCTACAGTGGGTCCGAGGCGTCGCTGCGCGAAGGCGAGTCGAGCGACGTTTCGCGCGACGTGTACGCCACCCTGCGCAAGCCGTTCGCACCGGAAAAGCTCGTGGCCATGCTCGGAGACATCTTCGATGGCTGACCGCCTTCCAATCCTGATCGTCGACGACGACGCGCAGATGCTTCGCACGATCGGCGACATTCTCCGCGCTCGGGGCTACGATCCAATCCCGGCGCGGTCCGGCCAGGAGGCGATCGAGGCGGCCGAGGCGCGGCCGCCGGCGATGGCGCTCGTCGATCTGAAGCTGCCCGACATGGACGGCATCGACGTCGTGTCGCGCGTCCGCGGCGTCGCGCCGCTCGTCGAGATCATCATTTTCACCGGGAACGCGAGCGTCGAGAGCGCGGTGCGCGCGCTGCGCGAACAGAGCTACGACTACCTGCTCAAGCCCGTCGCGCCGGAAGAGCTGCTCACGTGCATCGCGCGCGCCGGCGACCGCTGGCGGCGACGGCGCGCCGAGGCCGCGCTCGAGGAGAGCGAGATTCGCCTGCGGCGCATGTTCGAGTCCGTGAGCGATTCGGTGTTCATCACCGACGGCGACGGCGCGATCATCGACGCGAACCCCGCGGCCACCACGCTGCTGGGCTCCTCGATCGAGACGTTCCGCGGAGAGCGAATCGAGGCACTGCTAGCGCCGTCGCTCGAGTCGCTCGACGTGCGCGTCAGCGCGTTCGCGCCCGGCCTCTACGTCCATTCGGTGCGCGACCTCACCGAGCAACGCCGGCTCGAGGCCGCACTCCGTCACGGGCAGAAGATGGAAGCGATCGGGCGTCTCGCCAGCGGCGTCGCGCACGACTTCAACAACATGTTGACCGTGATCATCAGCCTGGGGTCGCTGCTCAAGGAAACCCATCCGAAGACCAATCCGGATCGCGAGATGCTCGACGACATCGTCGAAGCGGCGCAGCGCGGTGCCGCGCTCACGCGCCAGCTGCTCGCCTGTAGCCGCAAACAGGTCATGCGCCCGCGGGTGATGGACGTGAACGCAACCATCAATGGACTGCGCGCCATCCTCGCGCGGCTCGTCGGCGACGGGATCTCCGTTTCGCTCGACCTCGACGATTCCGTGGATCTGATCTTCGCCGATCCGGGGCAGATCGAGCAGGTGCTGATGAACCTCGCCGTCAACGCGCGCGACGCGATGCCGGACGGAGGCACGTTCACGATCGCCTCGTCGAACGTGGAGTCGGCGGGCGATCAGTCGGCGGCCAGCCACGTGGTGCTGAGCGTCTCGGATTCCGGCCAGGGTATTCCCGCCGACGTGGTCGACCACATCTTCGAGCCGTTCTTCACGACCAAGGAAGAAGGGAGCGGCACGGGGCTCGGGCTCGCGATGGTGCACGGCATCGTGGAGCAATCGGGCGGATTCATTCGCGTGCACAGCGAGCTGGAAAAGGGCACCACGTTCTGGATCCATCTTCCACGCGAAGAGGGAGCCGCGCGCGGCTCCCTCGCGACGTCCGGAAAATAAAAAAACGCCACCGAGCGGTGAGGCTCGTGGCGTTTACAGTCCGGTCGGCACTTCTCGCCGGAACTGCCTCGCGCGCCGTCATTGGAACTCTGCGTCCTACCGAACGGCGGCGGGCAAACTCCGGAAAGCGAGAATTGTGCCGACCGATTTATCTATCGCAGCGGGAAGCTGCATTATGGAGCTGACCGGGATCGAACCGGTGACCTCTGCAGTGCGATTGCAGCGCTCTCCCAGCTGAGCTACAGCCCCGCATGAGTACAACGAAAGGCATGAGCCGAGCGTCGCACCACGGAAAAGGCCCCGCACCTGCGGGGCCGCTCCCGACCAGCTAAACATAGAGAGCAAAGCGTGATACGTCAAGTTGACGCGCGGGCTTGGCGAAGGTAACGCCGCCGGCTGACAGCCGGGGCGGTGCGCTTTGGACTGCATTAGACTCCGCCCATGCTCGCCACTCTCCGCGCCGCTCTCCGCGCCACCGACGTCGTTGCCGCAGCCGACCGCATTCGGCCGTTCGTGCGGCGCACGGAGCTCGTGCTCAGCGACCGCCTGAGCGAGATCGCGCACGGCGACGTCTACCTCAAGCTCGAGAACCAGCAGATCACCGGGTCGTTCAAGTTGCGCGGCGCGATGAACGTGCTCGCCACGCTGACGCCCGACGAACGCAAGCGCGGCGTGGTCGCGTCGTCGGCCGGCAACCACGGACTCGGCGTCGCGTTCGCGGCAAAGCACTTCGGCGTTCCGGCCACGATCTTCGTTCCGAGCACCGCGGCGCAGGTGAAACGCGACGGCATCGCCGCGCTCGGCGCTGAGCTCGACTCCACGCAGCCGCACTACGACGCGGCGATGGAGGCGGCGATCGATCTCGCCGCCAAGCGCGGCGCCACGTTCATCAATCCCTGCGCGGGCAACGCGCTGCTGGCCGGACAGGGCACGATCGCGCTGGAGATTCTCGGCGAGCTTCCGGAGCTCGCGACCTTGATCGTGGCGGTGGGTGGCGGCGGCTTGTTGGGCGGATGCGCGAGCCTGGTAAAGGCCGTGGCGCCGGACACCCGCATCTACGGCGCGCAGAGCGAGAACACCGCGGCGATGTCCGTGTCGATGGCTGCGGGCCGCGTAGTGGAGATCGAGAATCGGCCGACGATCGCCGAAGGTCTGGCGGGCCAGGTCGACGCCTATGCGCTCGACATCGGCCAGCGCACGCTCGATGGAATCGTCACCGTGAGCGAGCAGGACATCGCCGACGCGATCGGGTGGCTGTGGGTGGCGCACCAGCAGCGCGTCGAGGGCGCGGGCGCCTGTGCGGCCGCGGCGGTGCTGGCTGGAGTGCTTCGCGACTTCCCGACGCCGGCGGCGATCGTGGTGAGCGGCGGCAACATCGATCCCGCGCGCTTCGAGCGTCTGGTGGCGCGGCCCTGAACCGCGTTGGTACGGACAAAGCGCGCGAAGCACGGGCGAAACAGAAAACCCCCGGGCGGCTACGAGGAGCGCCCGAGGGTGGTCTGATGGGCGGCGCGAACGCCGGCCAATTTCTACACTAGTGGTTCCCGAAGCTCTCGCCGCGGCTCGATGCGTCGTTGGCGTTGCCGGAGTTGCCGAGGTTGTTGTTCGGCCGGCGCTCACCACCTAACGAGCTGTTGCCACCGCGCGTGCCTTGGGTGTTGGCGCTCACACCGTCGTTCTGGTTGTCGATCGCCACCTGGCGGTCGGCGTTGGAGGCGGCTCCGCGGGAGTTCTGAAAGCTGCCTTCCTGATTGCTGCCAGATCCGCCGCTGTTCGTCTGTGAGGCGCCGCGCCCGCGCGACTGGCCGCGCGCTTCACCGCCGCGACGTCCGATCGCGGCCATGTGCTCGCGATTGCGGCTTACCGCGACGCCGCCCTTTCGGCCGGCTTCGCGCGCTTCACCGGAATCGAATTCGTGCGCGGTGCCCTTGGCGTGCGCCGCTTTGCCGCCTTTGCTGGCGATCTCTTTCTGTTTATCGCGATCCATGGACGCAAAACCGCGATTGCTCCGGGTGCGCGCCTGAGCGCCGCCCTGCGAGCCGTTTTGACGTGCGCTGTCGCTGGAGACGTCGCGCTGCCCGCCACGGTTGGTGTTGTCACCCGCCGCCGTGTTGCGATCGTCGTTGCCCGGTCTATTCGGCATCCTGCTCCTCCTAAAGATTTGGCTCTTTCCGATCGTGGACGTTCAGTCCCGCAACGTGCATTCGGGCCAGACGCCGTGTGCTACAGGCCCCCCCGGGCCGACTTGCGGACTGTACAAGTGCAAATGACGGACCGGAGCGTTGCCGGACGGGGGAAAGTTGCCGCTAGCCCGCCGTGGTCTGTGTTCCAAGCAAGGTCAGTACCTCCGTATGCTGTCGCGCGAATCGACTCTTTCACGCGAGCGGACCGCGCGGCAAGAACCGGTCCCGCGACGGCTATATTCTGCTCCATGTCTTTGCACATTCGTCTTCTCGGGACGTCGGCGTCACGCCCCACAGTGGAGCGGAACGTCTCGTCGCTCGCGATTCACCGCGAGGGAGAGACGCTGATGTTCGATTGCGGCGAAGGCACGCAACGGCAGATGATGCGCTACGGCGTGTCGTTCGCGCTCGAGGACATCTTCTTCACCCACATGCACGCCGACCACCTGCTCGGCGTGATCGGGCTGATGCGCACGATGGCCCTCCAGGGCCGCACCGAGCGTTTACGCCTGTGGGGGCCGCGCGGCGCGAGCCGGGTGCTCAAGCGCGCCGAAGGGCTAGGCTTCGAGCGGACGACCTTTCCGTTAGAGATCCTTGAAGTCGACGCGGGCCAGCGCATCGAACGGACGGGGTACGCGATCGCCGCCTTCGCCGTGGACCACCGCGGCTCGGCGTCGCTCGGCTACGCCTTGGTGGAGGAGGAGCGGAAGGGGCGGTTCAACCCCGACCTGGCGCGCGAGCTCGGGATTCCGGAAGGGCCGCTCTGGGGGCAGATCCACCGCGGCCTCGCCGTCACGCTCGACGACGGCCGCGTGATCGAGCCGCATGTGCTCGTGGGCGAGAAGCGCGCGGGGCGGACGGTGGTCTTCACGGGCGACACCCGGCCGTGCGCCGCGACGATCGACGCGGCCCGCGGCGCCGACCTGCTCATCCACGAGGCCACGTTCGGCGACGAGGAGGCCGTGCGCGCGCTGGAGACGGGGCATTCCACGGCGCGCGAAGCCGCCCAGGTGGCGCGCGACGCGGGAGTGCGCCGGCTGCTGCTCACCCACTTCTCCGCGCGCTACTCGCGCGACGCGATCGAGCTGCAGCGCGAGGCGAAGAGCGTATTTCCCGACACCGTTGCCGGGAAAGATGGAATGGAGATCGAGGTGGCGTTTGCCGACGGCGGCTGACTAGCCGTTCGAGGCGGCGCGCGGCAAGAGCGGGTCAGGCCTCGAGATCTTCATCGAGCGCCGATACAGGGTCTGAAGATCCTCGTCCTTGAGCGATTCCAGGACTTTCGTCTTCGACAGATGCGACGTCACGCTGCGCGCTTCGGGGCCGTTGCTGATGTACCAGTTGTAGCGGTCGAGCCGAGAGCTCGCGCCGGCGGGGTGGCGGAAGATCACCATCGCGTTGCTCGAGCCGGGGAGGTCGACGTCCACGCCCCAGCTGATGCCGTCGGGGGAATGCCAGGTTCTCATGACGCGGAAGTTAACCAACCAGCTCGGGAAAGAGCGGCTGGCGACCCGCGTAGCCGGCGTCGACTTCGTGCCAGAACTGCACTTCCGGCTCGCCCAGGCGCCAGCAGAGCAGCACGTGGCGGCCGCTCATCTCGCTGGGGAAATCCACCAGGCCGAGCCGCCGGTCCTTGAGCTGAATGCCAAGCGCTTCGAGCTCTCGCTGATAGCCGTCGAGCTCACGCGCGAGCAACTGCGCTTCGCGCTCGAGCTGCTCGGCGCGATCGCGCGGGTCGTCGGGGCGCGCCGTGGACGCGACGAGGTCGAGCTCCAGAATCGCCTCGCGCCACCGGCGGTGCTGCGCGACGACGTCTTCGACGATTCTCCGAACCAATGGGAGGGTCCGATTCGACTGCTCAACGGTAAAGAGATGCATCAAACGACAGGATTTAGGGGGTGGGGCATACGGTTTGGGGTAGGTGTGCGGCGCGTCAGGGGCGCGCCGCCCGGTATGGGGATGCCGACAAGTCTTCTCGTCGAGTCGCGCCAACGGCGCGACGTACCATCCCTAAACCCTATACCCCAAACCCTACACCCTGCTTCTTTCACGCTTTCTGTTTCTCCTCAGCCTGTCGCTCTTCGAGGCGCCGTTGGCGCCGCTGCTTCGCCGCCTCGTACCGCCTGAGCTCATCCTCCGTTTCCGGCAAGAGCTCGGGTACCTCCACGGGACGACCGTTTCGGTCGACGGCAACGAACGTGAGGTAGCAGGAATTCGTGTGCCGTCTGTTGCCCGTCAACAGGTCTTCCGCCTCCACGCGCACACCCACTTCCATCGACGATCGACCCGCGAAGTTGACGCTCGATCGCATGATCAGCAAGTCGCCCAGGTGAATGGGCTCGCGAAAGTCGACGCGATCAATGGAAGCGGTCACGACGCTGTTGCGGCTGTGACGATAGGCGGAGATCGCGGCGCACTTGTCCATCATCGACAGCACGACCCCTCCGAACACGTGGCCCATGTTGTTGGCGTGCTCGGGCATCATGAGCTCGGAAGTCTCGTGCTGGCTGTCGCGAACGGGCTTGGTGGTGCGCATGGCTGATCACGAGAAAAAGGTTCGGCGCGGCGCGGCGTGCGGCGACGCGCGTGTTCTCATCATACGACGCCGCCTGGTTGAACGCCCGAGTCAGGGCTTTGCGGTCGGCGGGGGTTACCGGTGGGCGGTCGAGCCAAGTGACGTACCGCAGCGGCGCGGTCACCGCGCCGATGGGCCACTCCATCTTCGACGAGTCGGCAATCGACAGGCGCGCGATCTGGCCCGACGTGTCGTAGCGCGCGAGCACCTGATACCCGGGGCCATTCCACCGGTCGTTTCCGGCGTCGTCGGTCGTCGGCGCGTCGGCGCGAAGCGCGCGCCACCAATCGACCACGTCGACGGCGAGCGGATCGAGCTCCACGATGTTGCCCGCCGCACCCACGCCGTGGCCGGGAACGCCGAAGCTCACCGCCGGACGGCCGTTCACCGCGGTGAGCGAGAAGCTGCGCTCGTCGAATTGCAGTTGCCGTAGCGCGTCGGCGGCACGGCGATCGTCGCCCTGCAGCGAGGCACGAGCGCGCACGATCGAATCACGCGTGGCCTCGTAGACTCTGCGTCCGTTCGCGGCAACGCGGATGCCTGTCGCCTCGCCAAACAGATCGGCGACGCGCGCCTCCCTGCCCGACCGGAGATCGAGCACGCCGCGGCGGGTGGAGTGCCACGGACGCCGGTTCGGCAAGCCCACGTCGACATGGTATTCATACGATAGATACGGACCATCGACGTCGAGAATGTCGACCTCAGCCGTGGCCGACGTACTCGGCTGTGCGCTGCCTTCGTCGTTTGGCGCGAGAGGTCGTTCGTCGGGATGCGCGCGCGCGTACGCGGCGGCGATGCGCGGAACGGTCGTGTCGGCGAACACCAGCGCGCTGTCGCCCGTGACGAGGTCGCGGCGATAGAGACGCTCGCCGAGGAGGAGCGCGTCGTCGTACGAGAGATCGGTGGCGGCGGTGTAGAGCTCGTAGTACCGGCCGTCGAAGCGCGCGAGGATGAGCGGAACGCCGCGCATGCGCGTCTCGCCGGAGGTGGTCGTCACCCAGAACGTCGAGTCGGCGCTGTTGACGAGAAACTCAGCGCGGGGCGGCGGTGCGTCGACCTTGGCGGCGCGCGAGGCGGAGCAGCCGGCGAGGACGATGAGCGCGGCGCGGCGAAGGCGAGGGACGAGCATCGTGGCAAATATACTGTGCAGGCGGCTTGTCATCCCACGGAATGACGAGCCGTCAGTGGCTTACATTTCACATCTCTCCTTCCCGGCTCTCCATGTCTGGCATTCGCCGTTCCCTGCTCGCTCTCTGCATTGCTGCCGCTTGCACCCCCAGCGAACACGCCGATCAGGCGTCAAAGCCCGTGGGTACAGCCGCGGGCACGGTCGACACCAGCCACGCCGTCGCGAGCACGCCCGCGGCGAGCGTTTCGGCGAGTGTTCCCGCGAGCGCGCCGGCAGCGAGCGGCAAGGCCGCCGATCCGCTTCCATCGACCGCGGTGCGCGCGCTGTACGTGAATCGCTGGGCGTCGCAGAGCAGGAAGCGCATGGCGAAGCTGATCGCGGCGGCGGACGAGACGGAGATCAACGCGCTCGTGATCGACATGAAGGACGAGTTCGGGTTGAACTACAAATCCGAAAACGCCGACTTCGTGAAGAACGCCGGCACGGCGACGGTGGTGCGCGACGTGAAGGGCCTGCTCGACACGCTCAAGGCGCACGACATTCTGCCGATCGCGCGCATCGTCGTGTTCAAGGATTCGGTGACGGCGCGCGTCCATCCGGAATGGACGATCCGCAAAGCCGACAACTCGATCTGGCGCGACAAGAAGGGCATCGCGTGGGTGAACCCGTACCACCGCGAGCTGTGGGCCTACAACATCGGCGTGGCGGAAGAGCTGGTGAAGCTCGGCTTCGGCGAAGTGCAGTTCGACTACATCCGCTTTCCCGAGCCGTATCCAAGCCTGCCGCCGCAGGTCTTTCCCGAATCAAAGGGACTCTCCAAACCCGACGCGCTCGGCGCCTACCTGAAGGAGGCGAAGGAGCGTCTCAACAAGCTCGGCGTGCGCTCCACGGCGGACATCTTCGGTCTCGTCACCACGGTGGGCGGACCGCTCGAGGTGGGACAGCAGTGGGAGAAGGTGGCGCCCAACCTCGACGTCGTGCTGCCGATGACCTACCCGTCGCACTATCCGCACGGCGAGCTCGGCGTGGCGAACCCCAATGCCGAGCCGTATGCGATCATCTTCAAGTCGATTGCCCGGGCGCGCGAGCGCGACAAGAAATTAGGGATCTCTGAAGCCGAGCACATTCGGCCGTGGCTGCAGGCGTTCACGCTGGGGAAGCCGGCGTACGGTCCGGAGCAGCTCGAGGCGCAGAAGAAAGCGGTGTACGACGCCGGCTACGACGGCTGGGTGCTGTGGAACCCGGGCTCGATCTACGATGTCTTCATGCCCGCGCTGGAAAAGACGCTCGTCTCGCGAAAGAAGACGATGTAGCGCGTCGCTACCGAACGATGAGTGTGACCGCCATCAGCCGGCTGGCCCACTCGACGCGCATGTCGGCGGTGCCGGCGTCGCTCACGCCGTGCAGGCGAACGGGCTGCGTCATGGGCGCGCCGCAGACGGCGAAGCGTCCGTCGTCGTCCACGTCGGCGGTGCGATCGGGCTTGAGCTGATCGGCGGCGGGCGACGTCTGACTCCAGTGGGCTTCGATGCGGGCGCTGAGCACCGCGCCGCCGTCGGCGTCGGTAACGCGCCCGAGCAGAATGCCGGTGCCGTCGGGAATCACTTGGCCGTGACAACGCGCCCCGAGCACTTCGAGCACGCCGAAGTAGAAGATGAGCACCGGCTCGACGCGTTGTTTGGTGGCGTCGACACCGGCCCACCCCCGCGTCACGCCGACCGCCGCCAGCGTGCTGTCGGCGGCGCGCACCGCATAGCGGCCCGGCACCACGTCGGGAATCACGAAGTATCCGAGGGAGTCGGTGGTCGTCGTGTCGGAGGTGTTCTCGAGCCACACGCGCGCGCCAACGCCCGGCCGTCCGTTGAGCTGCGTCACCTGGCCCGTCACCTCGCGAAGGCTCGTGCCTGGCACGTGCGTTCCTTTCCAGTCGGACCACGCCACGGCGCCGCCAAACTCGTGATAGGCGAGCAGGCGCGAGCTGCCGCGCTGCACTCGGTCGGGCAGGCGATGGCGCAGCTCGCCGGCGCGTGACGGATTGTCGAACGCGATCTGCGCGGACTTGATGCTCCACCGCTCGATCATCGGCGCGCCGTTGGGCATGGAGCGGAACACGATTTCTCCGCCGCTTCCTCGCGCCGCCGGCTCGAGACTGGTGTACTGGAACTCCATCGACCGCAGCTCGGGCGTTCCGCGGCGAAGCCAGAGCACGCCGGTGATGTCGACGAGCGTGTCGCGGCCGTGCTCGCCCACGGGCTCGAACGCGATGCCGACCTCGTCGCGCCGCGGGCCGCGTCCTTCGATGACGTGCATGCAGTGCGTGCCGGCGAATGTCGGATCGAGCAGCACGCCTTCGTCGGGCGCGAAGAACGTCCGCTCGCCGTTCTTCGCCTCGAGCATGTAGCCTTCCTCGGCGAACGCCCATCCGGGTCGGCCCGCGACATACGACCGGTCGCCAAGCTGCGTGCGGCTGCGCACGGACTGGTGCGTCACCTGCCCGGTGAGCGCATCGATCTTTCGCGAGAAGGACACGACGCGAATGCTCGGCGGGGTCGCCTCGCGCGACACGACGCTCGCCAGCAGCGCGGCGCGCGCCTGCTCCCACGCGTCGAGCGCCTCGCCTGTTCCTTTCGCGCCGCCGCACACGCGCCGCCCCGACGCCGACATGGGCGCGAGCAGCGGCGGAAGCGTCGACATGCGAAGGGTGAACATGGTATCGTTCGCGGCCGGATCGAACGCCAGCTCCTGCGGCCGGAATCCGATCCGCACGGCATGCAGGCGCGCCGAACCGACGAGGCGCATCACGGCGAACCGGCCCTTCTCGTCGCCCACCGATCGCGCGAGGAAATTTCCGGCGGAGTCGGTCAGCCACACCACGGCGCCGGGGATCGGCTCACCCGACGCACTGTCGCGCACCGTGCCGCGCACGCGCTGCGCTGCCGCGGGTGTGGTCGCGACGACCGCCGACAATGCCAGGAGTACGACCACCACGAGGCGACTCACTCCCGGCCCCCACCGGATGAGAAGCTCTACACTAGCGCTTGGACCCCAATAAGCAATCGGGCAACTTCGTCCTCGGTCGTGTAGCAGCTGCAGCCCACGCGCACCAACCCGCCGGGAACCAGCCCCAGCCGATCGATGATCGTCGCGGCGTAGAAGTCGCCGTTCGAGACGAACACACCGCGCTTGGCCAGCTCGACGGCGACGTCGTCCGTGCTGTAGCCGCGCAGCGTGAACGTCAGCGTCGGGGTGCGCGGCGTGCCCGGCTTGGGACCGTAGAGTGTGAGTCCGTCGATGTCTTCGAGGCCGCCCCACAGTCTCGCGAGCAGCGCTTCGCCGCGCGCGTGAAGCGCGGTGAACGTGGTGCGCAGCGAATCCCGGCGCGGTCGCACGCCCTGGCCCGCGGCGAGCGACGCGAGAAACTCGACCGCCGCCGCCGCGCCGACGATGCCTTCGTGATTCTGCGTTCCCGTCTCGAGGCGCTCCGGCGACTCCTGCGGCGCGGGCTCGAGGCGCGGCACGTCGAGCGCCTCGATGATGTCGCGTTTCGCCCAGAGCACGCCGATGTGCGGACCATAGAACTTGTACGCCGAGCAGGCGAGGAAGTCGCAGCCGATCGCCTGCACGTCGGTGAGAAAGTGCGGCGCGTAGTGCACCGCGTCGACGAAGACTTTCGCGCCCACGGCGTGCGCATGCTTGGTGGCGCGCGCGATGTCGGTCACCGTGCCGAGCGCGTTGGAGGCCGCGTTGATCGCGACGAGCTTGGTGCGGGGTCCGAGCGCGGCCTCGAAGTCGCCCCAATCGAGCTGGCCGTCTTCGGTGCGCATCTTCACCATGCGCAGCGTGACGCCGCGGTCTTTCACCAACGCCTGCCATGGCGCCACGTTGCCGTGGTGATCGAGCTCCGTCACGACGATCTCGTCGCCCTTCCCCCATTCGCGTCCGAGAGCGCGCGCGAGGTGGAAGGTGATGGTCGTCATGTTCTGGCCGAAGGAGATCTCGTCGGCACGGCCGTTGACGAAGCCGGCGAGCGTTTCGCGCGCGTGCGCGATGAGCGTGTCCGTCTCTTCGCTCGTCGGATAGCGCCAGTGGGTGTTGGCGTTGTGGTTGTAGAGATAGTCCTCCATCGCGCTGACTACGGGGCGCGGCACCTGGGTGCCGCCCGGTCCGTCGAAGTACGCGACGCGAAATCCGTCGTGCTCGCGGTCGAGCGCGGGAAAGTGCGTACGAATGCTCTCCACCGACGCGACGTCGGTGATAGACGGCTCGATGGTCGTCGTCGTTGTCGTCGTCATGCGATCTCCACTCCGGCCCATTGTTCGACCATCTTCACCGCCTCCACGTGATCGGCGATCTCGCCGAGCTCGCCGCGAGCGATGCGAAACAGGTCGGCGGCGAGCTGCGTCATCGGCGCCGGCACACGAAGGTCGCGCGCGATCTCCGCGGCGATACCAATGTCTTTCTCGAGCAGCGCGAGCCGAAAGGTGCGCGGAAAGGCGCGCGTCAGCACGCGCTCGGGAAACAGATTCATCGACGTGTTCGAGCGCCCGCTCGACGCATTGATGACGTCGAGCGCCACCTTGGGATCGACGCCCGCCTTGGCGAGCGTGGCGAGCCCTTCGGCGGTGCTGAGAATGTGCACCGCCAGAAAGGCGTTGTTCACCGCTTTCACCGCGTCGCCCGCGCCGACGCCGCCGCAGTGCACGATCTTTTGTGCGAAGGTGTCGAGCACCGGGCGAACGCGCTCGAGCACGGCGGCCTCACCGCCCACCATCGCCGTGAGCGCGCCCTTCTCCGCACCGGCGACGCCGCCGCTCACGGGGGCATCTATATAGCTGATGCTTGCCGACGCTAGCCGCGCGGCGATGGCGCGCGACGTGGCCGGGTCGCCGGAGGTGCAGTCGACGAGCGTCGTGTCGGCGCGCATGCCGGCGAGCAAGCCGTCGGGGCCGTCGAGCAGCGCGGCGACGTGGCGCGACTCCGGAAAGCAGGTGATGACGACGTCTGCGTCGCGCGCCGCGTTGGCAGGCGTGGCGGCGTGCGTGGCTCCGGTCTCGCGCGCGAATTGTTCGGCGCGCTCGGCGGTGCGATTCCAGACGGTCAGCGGGAATCCTTTCGCCGCGATGTGCGACGCCATCGGGCGCCCGATGGCGCCAAGACCCAGGAAGGCGATTTTCATGCGGATCAAATTACCTACGCGCTATCTTTCGCGCATGATCACCCGGGCCCGCGTCGAGGGAATGACCTGCCAGCACTGCGTCCGCGCCGTCTTTACGGCCCTGGCCGGGGTGGACGGGATTGCCCGGGCCAACGTGGGGATCGGGGCGATCGAGGTGGAGCACGACGGGTCGGTGACGGTCGAGCGGCTGCGCGAGGCGGTCGCGGTGGCGGGGTACGTGGTCGGGGAGGCGGAGACCAATCGGCGGGTGTTGCCGCTGGCGTAGGGCAATCAGCGCGGGATGGCAGGGGCGGACAGGCGCCGCCCCCTGTCGTCCTCAAGCAGGCTGCGGCACCGCGCCCAAGAGCTCATCGAGGCGCGACGCATCGAGCGCCGTGCCATCGGGCGCCTCCAACACGAAGCCCGCATCGCGGATCATCTCGTAGTCCGCATGCGCCGTCTGCCCCGGCGTCGTGAGATAGTCGCCGATGAAGATCGAGTTCGCCGCGTACAGGCCGAGCGGCTGCATCGACCGCAGGTGCACCTCGCGGCCGCCCGCGATGCGGATCTCCTGCGACGGCAGGATGAACCGATAGAGACAGAGCACGCGCAGACAACGCCGAGGATCGAGCCCGCTCCGCTCCTCGAACGGCGTTCCTGGAATGGGAATGAGGAAGTTCACCGGTACGCTGCGCACGTTCATCTCACGCAGCGCGAGCGCGAGGTCGATGACGTCGTCGTCGGTCTCGCCCATGCCGATGATCCCGCCCGAGCAGGTCTTCATGTTCGAGCGGCCCACGTGCTCCACCGTCGAGACGCGGTCGCCGTAGCTGTGCGTCGTCACGATCTCGTCGGTGAAACGCTCGGAGCTGTTCAGGTTGTGGTTCACCTGGTCCACGCCGGCCTCCTCCAGCTGGCGCACGTGCTCCTCGGTGAGCAGCCCGAGGCAGGCGCAGACGTGCATGTCGTGGCGCGCTTTCACTTCGCGCACCGCGTCGAGCACCTTCTCGAATACGCGGCCGCCCGGCGCGCGCCCGGAGATCACCATGCAGAACGTGCCCACGTTGAGGCTGGCCGCGCGGTCGGCGGCGGCCAGAATCTTCTCGCGCGCCATGAACGGATACTTCTCGATCTCCGCCATCGATACCGACGACTGCGAGCAGTAGTGGCAGTCCTCCGGACACAGGCCGCTCTGCGCGTTCAGGAGGAAGTGCAGGCGCACGCGGTTGGCGAAATGATGGCGGCGAACGCGGTAGGCGGCCGCGAGCTGATCGAGAATCACCTCGTCGGGCGCCTGCAGCACGGCACGCGCGTCGTCGCGCGAGATCACGTCGCCGGCGAGCGAGCGGTCGGCGAGCTCGTTCCAATTGGGAAGGGGAAGCACGGTGTCCATGTGGGAGATCGTCAGACGGATGGCGGCACGGCAGCGGGAGCGGCGATCAGGTCGACGAGTCCGCTGCGCTCGACCAGGTTCGCGGCTACGGCAAGATCGTCGACCGTGGGCGCGCGCGGAAGTTGGACGATGGGGACATGCTCGAGCAGGGCGATCAGCCGCGCGTTGTCGCCCACCGACCGGTCGGAGCCGTCGCCGCCGATCTGATTCAGCACGACCGCCCGAACGGTGAGCCCCGCCGCGCGCGCCGCGGCGATGGTGAGGCGCACGTGATTGATCGCCCCCAGCCGATTGACGGCGACGATCACGACGTCCAGCGACCATCGCGCGAACAGCTCGGCGTACGAAACCGCCGCGGTGATCGGGACGAACAGCCCTCCCGCGCCCTCGAGGAGCAGAACGTCGCAGTCCTCCGCGGCCTTCTCCACCGCCCGGTCGAGCGCGTCGAGGTCGATCGGCCGAGCGGCCAGCTCCGCGGCGAGCATCGGCGCCACCGGCTCCTGAAACGTGAGCGGCGCGACGACCGCCAGACCCCGCGTCTCGTTCGCGGCGCGGGCGAGCCGCGCGCCGTCGCGATTCGGATCGTCGAACTCGCAGCCCGTCTCGATCGGCTTCACCGCGGCGACGCGGAAGCCGCGCCGCGTGAGCGCGGCGGCGAGGGCGGCGGTCACCAGCGTCTTGCCCACACCGGTGTCGGTTCCGGTCACACCAATACGGATCATAGCGCCTCCGTGAACTCGGCGATCGCGTCGTACGCCCGCGCGAGATCATCCTCGGTGGCGCAGTACGGCGGGAGCAGATAGACCGTGTCGCCGAGCGGGCGAAGGAGAATGCCGCGGTCCAACGCGAACGTGCGCAGCGCCGGTCCGACGCCGCTCAGATACCCCCGGTCGGGCGCCCCGAGCTCGAAGGCGAGAATCGTCCCGAGGACGCGAGCGCCGCTGACGTTCGGCAGCGCCGCCAACCGCGAGGCCGCGCGGAGGTGGGCGCGCTCGATCGTGCACCGCCGTTCGGCGCACCGGTCGCCGAAGAGCGCCAGCGACGCGAGCGCCGCCGCGCAGGCGATCGGGTTGCCGGCGTATGAGTGTCCGTGAAAGAGCGTTCTCTTACGATCCTCCGATCGAAAGGCCGCGAACAGCTGCTCGGTGGCGAGGGTGGCGCCGAAGGGCACGAACCCGCCGGTGATGCCCTTGGAGAGACACATCAGGTCGGGCGAGATACCGGCGTGCTCGCAGGCGAACAGTGGCCCGGTGCGCCCGAAACCGGTGAGGACTTCGTCGGCGATCAGCAGAATGCCGTGCGCGGCGGTCAGCTCGCGCAGCCCGGCCAACGCCTGCGCCGGCCACATTCGCATGCCGCCCGCGGCCAGCACCATCGGCTCGACGATGACCGCCGCGATCTCGCCGGCACGCTCGGCGATCAACCGCTCGAGGGCGGCGACGACGTCGTGCTCGACCGGATCCGGCAGCCGCGCGACCTCGAAGAGGTGATCGGCAAACGGATCGGTGAACAGCCCGCGCGCGCTCACGCTCATGGCACCGAAGGTGTCGCCGTGATACGCGTTCTCGAGCGCGACGACGAGCCGGCGCCGCTCGCCGCGATTTTGCCAATATTGGAGTGCGATCTTCACGGCGACTTCCACCGCGGTTGAGCCGTTGTCCGAGTAGAACACGCGCTGGAGACCGGCCGGCGCGCGGCGCGCCAGCTCGGCGGCGAGCCGCACACCCGGCTCGTGCGTGAAGCCGGCGAAAATCACCTGCTCGAGCGTCCGCGCCTGCTCGGCGATCGCGTCCGCGATCTCGGGCTGCGCGTGGCCGTGGAGCGTCACCCACCAGGAGGAGATGGCGTCGAAGATCGCGCGACCATTCGTGTCGTACAGATAGGCACCCGAGGCGCGCGCGATGGCGATGGGGTCGCCGGCGATTCCGTGCTGCGTGTACGGATGCCAGACATGCCGCCTGTCGGCCTCGGCCAAGTCGAACGGTTGCGCCGTCATTCGCGGATGCTCGCGGCCAGCGCGCCGGCCAGGTCGCGGATCTGCGCGTCGGTGTGCGCCGCGCACGCAGTGATGCGCAATCGCGACGTACCCTCCGGAACGGTGGGCGGACGCACCGCGCCCACCAGAAATCCGCACTCGGCGAGCGCGGCGCCGATTTGCATCGTCCGCTCGGCGTCGCCGACGAGGACTGGGACGATGTGCGCGGTGTCGTCACCCACCGGCTCGACGCCGGCGCTGCGCAGCGCGGCGCGCAATTGGCGCGCGTTCGCCAACACCCGCTCGCGCCGTTCCGGCTCTGTGCCCGCAATGCGAATTGCCTCGCGCGCCGCCGCGGCCTGTGCGGGGAGCATGCCCGTGGAGAACACGAACGACCGGGCGCGGTTGAGCAGATATCCGCAGAGCGCCGCCGAGCCGTAGGCGAACGCGCCGGCCGCGCCGAACGCTTTGCCGAGCGTGCCGACGGTCACGTCGACCTCGCCGTGGATGCCGGCGACCGACGCGCTTCCCCGCCCGCCTTCGCCGATCACGCCCACCGCATGTGCGTCGTCGAGGTAAGTCCACGCGTCGAAGCGCTGGGCCAGCTCGACGATTCTCGCAAGCGGCGCGTTGTCGCCGTCCATGGAGAAGACGCCGTCCGTCACGATCAGCGCGCGCCGCGCGGATACGCGGCGCGCGTCGAGCATCGACTCCAGCGCATCGGCGTCGGCGTGCGGATACACGTGCACCGTCGCGCGACTCAGGCGACAGCCATCGATCAGTGACGCGTGGTTCAGCGCGTCGGCGAAGATCACGTCTTCGCCGCCAACAAGGGCCGGAATGATTCCGACATTCGCCGCGTAGCCGCTCGAGAAGCTCAGCGCGCGCTCCGCGCCGAAGAATTCGGCGACCGCGACGTCGAGCGCCTCGTGCTCCGGCCCGTTGCCGCCGATCAGCCGCGAGGCGGTGGCGCCCACGCCGTGCTCGTGGAGCGCGCGTGTCGCCGCGGCGATGAGCCGCTCGTCTGAGGCGAGGCCGAGGTAGTCGTTCGACGAGAAGTCGACGGCCGAACCCTTTGTGGTTTCCACGGCGGCACCGTGGCGGCGACCCACCGTGCGTAGCGAGCGCTCGAGGCCGCGGGCGCGAAGGGCGGAGAGCTCGGCGGTGAGGGTGTCGTCGAGCGAGGTGGTGAGAGCGGAAGTGTGCACACTTCCAGGGTAACGTGGCAGGTGGCGAATGGCTATCCGCCACCTGCCGTCAGTACGACAATCAGTACGACACCCAGTACGACCCTTTCACGAGAAACACATTCCCGGGGTGCGCCTTTGCCAACTGCCCGATTCCCGAAAGCGCGGCTCGCGCCTCGCTCCCGTCCGCGCTCAACGTCCGCTCCTGCGCCCAGACGAAGAAGAGCGCGGATCCAGGCCGGTATTCCCAGCGCACGACCGTGTTCGACCGATACTGCTTGAAGTCGAACGCCCCCGGATCGCCGCCGTCGAACGGGCGGTAGCGGCTCGTCCACTGCGACGCGCGGGCGTTCACCACCTCGAGCCAATCGGAGTACGTGCCGCGAGTCGCGAACGGCGCCGCGTACACCTGGAGCGACAGGTTGGGCGTCGCCGTGACACCCAATCGCATGGTGAGCGACCGCGTCGTTTGATCGAGGCGCGCCACCGTGTAGTGCGTCGTGTCCGACCCGATCGCGCCGAAGTTGCCGTTGAACTGCGTGGCGTTGATGCCGCGGCCGTAGTTGTACGAGACGCTTCCCGTCACCCGGCTCGTGACGCGAAAATCGGCGGCGGGCGAGAGGTTCCAGTTGTGCGAGCGGCCCTTGTCGCCTGCGCCCCAGCTGCCGTTCAAGTACGGAATCACGACCCATCGCGGATCGCCTTCGACGGACGCCCAGCCCCAGGTCGAGCGTTCCTGCCGAAGCGCCGGACCACCGCGCGTGCAGTTGTCGCAGTACGCCGGCGCCGCCGCGTTCACCCCCTCGCCGAGATGCAGCCACATGCTGTTCTTGAATTGCATGTGCGCATTGACGTTGCCGCCGGCGTCGGTACGCGTGCCGTCGTAGGTGTAGTTCGTCCACTGGTTGACGTTGAAGTTCCAGAATCGGTAGATGCCGTGCGGCGTGTTCCTGTGGTACTGCGCCCAGAAGAACTGGTTGCGTGCGTTGGCGCGCGACAAAAAGCCGACGTCGTTGACCTCGAAGCCCGGCGAGAGGATCTGGTAGCCGGTGTTGAACAGCGTCGAGCCACCGCCGCGCTTGCCGAGCACGAACTGCGCCGAGTAGCCGCCGAGGCTCGTGCGCGTGGAGTCGAAGCGCAGGTTGTCGTCGGGACGCTGGTAGTTGTGCACGAAGCTCTGCTGGGTGAGCGCGATGGCCGGCCGCGAGCCCTGCACCTGGCTCCGCGCGTAGTAGCCCGTGATCTCGAAGTTGCGGTCGAGGAACTGGTGGCGGAAATCGACCCCGCCGGCGAGCGCGCTCGAGCGCAGCGAGTCGCTCGTCCATCGGTCGAGATTGCGCCGCACGCTCGTCGTCATGAAGCCGATGGCGCTGGCGCCCTGGCGGAAATCGCGCTGCAGGCGGCCGACGAAATAATTCGTCTGCGGCTCGATGGTTTGCGTGGTCGGCGCGAGCTCGCGCTGCGTGACCGCGTCGAGCACGCCGACTGACACGCCGTTGCCGAGGCGGCCGGTGAGCTTCGAGGCGCCGAGGATCGTCGACGAGCTGCCGTTGGTCGCGTCGCCATAGGCGTTCGCGAGCTGCGGGCCGCGGCCGATGCGCCGCGAGTAGAACAGCCCCGAGCAGTTGCCGTCGTTGCAGTTCAGGTCGAAACGGAACAGCCCCTGGCCCTCGAGGAAGAACGGCCGCTTCTCCGGAAAAAAGGTCTCGAACGCCGAGAGGTTGAGCACCGACGGATCGGCTTCGACCTGGCCGAAGTCGGGATTCACCGTGGCGTCCACCGTGAGGTTCGACGTGATGCCGTACTTCACGTCGGCGCCCATCGTGGCCTGGCTGTGCTGCGCGTAGCCGCGCGCCACCGGTGCGTTGTAGCTCTTGGCGAGCGTGTACGGCGCAACCTCCAGCCGGCGCGGCGACGCGATGCCGTCGATGCCCGAGAGCTCGCCGAGCTGCGACGCGAGTCCGCCCTTGGAACGCGAGTACAGCGGCCACGAGTATCGCTCGTTGAACCGCGCCACGTCGCGCCAGATGGCGAAGCCGAACGTGTGCGTCGAGTCGGAGGGATAGCGGAGCTGATTGAGCGGCACGCGAAACTCCGCGACCCAGCCGAGCGAGTCGACGCTCGTGCCGACGTCCCAGACTCCGTCCCACGATTCGTCTTCTTCGCCGTCGTTCAGCACGGCGTAGTCGCGCTTCACGCCGACGGGGTTCACGGCGAGCTCGATGCCGGTGCGCCGGTCGTGGTAGCCGTCGATGATGATCTTGACCCACTCGGATTGCGTGCGGACGTCGCGCCGGCTGAGGAGCGCCACGAGACTGTCCGGGTGCGGGTCGAACGCGCGGACGAGGACGTAGAGGTTGTGCGCGTCGTACGCCACGCGCGCGTCGGTGCGGAAGCGCGGGTCGCCGTTTTCGACGGGGTCGAAGGTGCGAAAGCCGTTGATCAGCTGCGCCGTCGACCAGATCGAGTCGTCGGCCTTGCCGTCGATCACCGGCGCCTTCGCGGCGCGCGAAGCCAGGGCATGCGTGGCGGTCGCGACCTCCGGCGCGGTGGCGATCACCACGGGATAGCGGGTGGTCGTGGCCTGTTGTTGTTGCGCCCACACGAGCGACGGAAGCAGGAGCGCGCCCGCGACGACAAAACGAGAAACGGCAGCTTTCATGCTTCGTCAGACAGCCGTTCGACCGCGAAGGGTTGGGAAAAAGTTGTCGCGCAGTTGTCAGGAATTCGTTCGAACTTTTTTCGGCCTTAATAGGATTCGCGCGTTTTAAGGGTTGTCCGAGCACAGCCGCGTTGCGTAAGTTGCCGTCGCGAACCCACGTGAGGACGGCACGATGGCGCTACAGCCGCGAAATCCAGAAGACCGTCCGATCGCGGCGCTGCTCGCGCCCGATATCCTCGCGCTCCTCGAGGAATCGCCGGCCGACCTCGCCGCCGAGACGGAAGAGATCCATCCAGCGGACTTGGCGGACGTCGCCGAGGCGCTCGATCGCGACAAGCTCCAGGCGTTTCTCGCCGCGCTGGGGCCCGCTCGCGCGGCCGACGTCCTCGAGTATCTCGACGAGGAGCTGAGAACCGAGTTCCTCGAGTCGGTCACGCCGCGGCAGGCCGCGGAGCTCGTCTCGCAGATGACGCCGGACGATCGCGCCGACACGCTCGAGGAAATCGACGAAGAGCACGTCGAGGACATCCTCTCGGAGATCACGCCCGAAGCGCGACAGGAAACCGAGCGGCTCCTGTCCTACGAGCCGGACACGGCCGGCGGTCTGATGACGACCGAGTTCGTCTCGGTCGCCGCGAACATGACGGTGGAGGTGGCGCTGGAGAATGTGCGGGCGGTGGCGCGCTCCGGCCGCAAAGAAGCGATGCACAACATCTACACGACCGACGAGCAGGGGCGCATTGCCGGCGTGATGTCGCTGCGCGAGCTGCTGGCCGCCCCGTCGGGCGCGCGGATCAGCGAGATCGCGTGGAGCGAGGTCGTGAGCGTGGCACCGCAGGCCGACCGCGAAGAGGTGGCGCGCGTCATCTCGAATTACGACATGGTGGCCGTGCCGGTGGTGAGCGAGTCCGGCCACATGATGGGCGTCATCACCGTCGACGACGTCATCGACGCGATCCAGGAAGAGCAGACGGAAGACGTCCAGAAGTTCGGCGGTATGGAGGCGCTCGACGAGCCGTACATGCAGATCGGCTTGATGACGATGATCAAGAAGCGCGCGGGGTGGTTGAGCGTGCTCCTGGTGAGCGAGATGCTCACGACCACGGCCATGCAGCACTTCGACGTGGAGCTGCAGAAGGTCGCCGTCCTCTCGCTCTTCGTACCGCTCGTCATGAGCTCCGGCGGCAACTCCGGCTCGCAGGCGACGTCGCTCGTGACGCGCGCCATGGCGCTGCGCGAGGTAGAGCTGCGCGACTGGTGGCGCGTCTTTCTCCGCGAGCTGCCCTCCGG
This sequence comes from Gemmatimonadota bacterium, assembly GCA_028287235.1. Classification (GTDB taxonomy): domain Bacteria; phylum Gemmatimonadota; class Gemmatimonadetes; order Gemmatimonadales; family Gemmatimonadaceae; genus JAQBQB01. Next base: position 163,636 of record JAQBQB010000023.1, read on the forward strand.
GCTCATGCTTGGCGCGATCCTTGGCGTGATCGGGATGACGCGTATCTCCCTCTGGCAGTATCTGGCAACGAATCATCCGTCGTTTCCAATCGGCTACAATTACGGCGCGCACTGGGGGCTCATCGCGACGACTGTGGGTTGCTCGCTCGTGGGCATCGTGACGTTCGGCACCCTCGCGGGATCGATGCTGCCCTTCGTCCTGCGACGGATGGGCTTCGATCCGGCGAGCGCGTCGGCGCCGTTCGTCGCCACGCTCGTGGACGTGACCGGATTGAGCATCTACTTCCTCGTCGCGCTCATCGTGCTGCACGGCACGCTCCTCTAGCGAGCGGCATGTTGTCCACTCCGGACCGTCCCAAGCCGGCCCTGCGGCCGTCGCCACCGAGGCAGTCGCGTCCGAGCCTGGCGAGCGCCATGGGCGGACTGCCGCTGCCGCTGCCTCACGCGAGGCCGCCGTCTCCGCGCGTCATGAAGCCGGCGCCCGCCTCGCCGGCGCGTCCGTCGTCGTCGAAGCCGCGGTCGTCGCAGGCATCCAAGCCGGTGTCGAACGTAGCGAGCGTGCTGAGCGTCGCGGGCCGGCTCGGCGCGTTTCTCCCGCCGCGCCTCGAGACCGCCAAGCCGCCCAAGGGAGGCGGAACGCGACGTCGTTGAGCGCTGATTGCCGGGCTCGTTCCTTCGTTAGCTTTCGCGCACACCCGAGAGGACGACGATGGAACGACTCAATTTGACGATCGAAGGCATGACGTGTGAACACTGTGTCCGTGCCGTGCGCGGACGCCTCGAGAAAACGCCGGGCGTGAAGCTCGATGACGTGCAGGTCGGCTCCGCCACACTGGACTTCGATCCGTCCGTGACGAACATTGATGACATCGAAGAAGCGATTGCCGACGAGGGCTATACGGCGTTTGTGCCGGGGTGACGTGATGGTGCGGTTCGACCGGGGGGCGGTCTGGGCCTTTCTGCTGGCGGCCGGCAGCGTTACAGCGCAGGCGCAGAAGAAAAAGGACACACCAGAGTTCACGAAACAGGGACTGCTCATCGTGAATTTCGCGCCTGGTCCCGGCGCGGACATGCGACTGGGCCGCCGCGCCGCCGACGCCGTTCGATCGCGGGTGGGAAAGTTCGTCAACAAGCGCGAGGTCGACGTTTTGGACGGCGGCGACATCGCCGACCAGATGGAGCGGGCCGGCTACAACGCGGATACCGTCTTCACGCTCACCGACGTCCGCGCGATCGGCCGCTACATGCGCGCCGACGAATTCGTCGTCGCGCGCGTCGCGAACGGGCCGGCCGGCCCGCGGCTCACCGGACAGCTCGTCATGTTCCGCGACGAGCAGCTGCGCCAGCCACTCGCCGAGGTGTCGGCCCCCAAGCTCGACTCGGTGGCAGTGCTCTTTGCGAAGAGCATTGCCGCGGCGCGGACGCAGCTCATCCACCAGCGCCGCTGCGAGAACGCTCTCCGCGAGGGGAGCGGCGATCGCGCCATCGCCGCCGCGAAGGAAGGGGTGGCCGGATACGCGCGCTCCACGATCGCCAGAACCTGTCTCGTGTGGGCGTTGCGTCAAACGAAAGCGCCGTCGGCCGAGGTGCTTGCGGTAGCGCGTGAGATCCTCGCGATCGATTCCGTCAACGTTCACGCGCTCGAAGCCGGTGCCGTTGCGCTCGACTCGCTGAAGCGGCGCAATGAAGCGGCCGACATGTGGCTCCGGCTCGCCGACACCGACACCGCGAACATGGACCTGGCGTTGCGCATCAGCTATTCGCTGTTCGACGGCGGCAACGCGAAACGCGCCGAGCCGTTCGTGGTACGCGTGGCCGACGGACATCCCGACGATCTGCGGCTGACGCAACAGAAGTGGCGCATCGCCTACGAGAACAAGAGCTGGAAGCACGCGCTCGAAGCCGGCGAGTCAATGCTGGCGCACGACTCGGCCGCTCGCGGCGATTCGACTTTCTACCTGCGGCTCGGCACCGCGTACCACGCGTCGAGCCTTCCGTTCAAGGCAGTCGAGACGCTCGCCCACGGCGTGTCGTCGTTCCCGAAGGACGGACGGATGTATTCGCTGTACACACAGTACATCCGCGCGGAGTCGGACACGGTCATTCCGCGCGGGCTGGCGCTCTTTCCGCAGAGTGCCGACCTCGTGGCGCTGAACGCCAAGGATTTGCGCGCCCGCGGCAAGATCGCCGAGTCGCTCGATGCGACGAAGCGCGCCGTGGCGCTCGACTCGACGATGGCGCAGGGCCAGCTGATGGTCGCGCAGCTGGAGCTCGAGCTCGGCCGGCCCGACAGCGCGCTCGCCGCGCTCCGCCATGCGGCGGCGGGCGGCGAGGATTCGTCGCTCGTCGCGCAGTTCGCGCTCGCCAAGGGCAACGCGCTCTATCGCGCCGCGAACGGCACCAAGACCAGCGGAGACTTTTCGCTCGCGATGCGCTTTCTGGCGTTCGCCGACACGATACGCTCGACGCAGCAGTCGAAGTTCCTCATCGGCGCCGCGGCGCTCGGCATCGCGCAGTCGGCGTTGACCGAGGCGACGAAGCTCAAGGACAAGGTGGAGAGCTGCCGCCTCGCGCGAATGGGCGCGGACATGGTGCCGGTGGCGCGGCTCGGGCTCGCGGCCGGGCAGGAGATGTTCGCCGACGCCGCGAAGCAGTCGCTCGAATACTTGGATCAGTTGGACCCGTACGTCGGGCAGGAGATCGCGGCGTACTGCGGAGCGCCGTAGCGGCCGCGAAATTCCCGAACGGATGTCCTGCCCTACACCGGCTGCGGCACCTCGACGTTCCGCGCCGCCGTCGTCCGGCTCGCGGTGGTCGACGCTTCGTCGTCGAGCAGGCTGATGATCCCCGTCTCCAGCCACGCGTGCTCGCCCTTCATCACCTGCTGCGCCACGCGGTACATCTCGCCGTCGAAGTCGCCGTAGAAGCCCGCGAACAGCTGATCGATGCGCACCTTTGCCGCGCGACAGAACAGGTCGGCCAGCGTCGCCGCTTCCTTGTTCCCTTGCTCCCCGAGCATCCGCGCCTTCACGCACGACGCCGTCATCGCGAACAGCTCGGCGCCGATGTCCACGGCGCGGAAGAGCACGAGCTGCCGCCGCTCGAGCTTGGGGCCGAGCTTCACCATCGCGTGAAAGATCGCGCGGCCCAGCTTCCGCGCGTGCCGTTCGGCATACCGCATGTGGCCCGCGAGCTTCCCGAACTCGCCGAACGACCCGGGTAGCTGCCCCTTTCCGATCCACCGCGCCGGGTACCACGTCGGATAGAACTTCATCACGCGCCCAAACGCCGCGGCCTTCTCCGACTTCGACGAATCCTTGTCGACGAGCGCGAACGCCGTCTTGAAGTGGTGGTCCACCGCTTCGCGCGCGATGAACAACCGCATGATCTCCGACGACCCCTCGAAGATCAGGTTGATGCGCGAATCGCGCATCGCGCGCTCGATGGGAATCGGCTGTTCGCCGCGCGCGCGCAGCGAGTCGGCCGTCTCGTAGCCGCGTCCGCCGCGGATTTGCAGCGCGTCGTCGACGATGTGCCACCCGTGCTCGGTGTTGTACATCTTGGCGATGGCCGCTTCCAGCCGGATGTCGTAGTGCCCCTGCTCGGCGAGGCCCACGGTGAGGCCGGCGATCGATTCCATCGCGAAGGTGTTCGCCGCCATCATCGCGACCTTCTGCGCCACCGCTTCATGCTTGCCGATGGGCGCGCCCCACTGTACGCGCTCGTTCGCCCAGGTGCGCGACGCCTGCAGCAGCGCCTTGCTTCCGCCGGCGGCGCTCGCCGGCAGCGTGAGCCGTCCGGTGTTGAGCGTGATCAGCGCGAGCTTGAGTCCCTTCCCTTCGCCCCAGAGAATGTTCTCGCGCGGTATGCGCACGTTCGTGAATCGAATGACGCCGTTCTCGATCGCCTTGAGCCCCATGAAGCGGCAGCGGTGCACGACTTCGACGCCGGGCGTGCTCGCCTCGACGATGAACGCCGTGATCTGCTTCCGCGCCTTTCCGTTGACGACCACGTCCGGCGTACGCGCCATCACGACGAACAGCTCGGCGCGCGTTCCATTGGTGCACCAGAGCTTTTCGCCGTTGAGGATGAACTCCTTCCCGTCGGCCGACGGCTCGGCGTGCGCGTGCATGTTCGCCGGATCGGAGCCGGCGTCCACCTCGGTGAGCGCAAAGGCGCTGATCGCGCCTTTGGCCAGCCGCGGAAAGAATCTCTGTTTCTGCTCGTCGGTGCCGAAGAGCTTGAGCGGCTGCGGCAGTCCAATGGACTGGTGCGCCGAGAGGAGGGCGGTGAGCGATCCGTCTTTCGACGTCACCATCGCCATCGCCTTCACGTAGCTCGTGTACGAGAGTCCGAGCCCGCCGTATTCCGTCGGAATCTTGATCCCGAAGGCGCCCATGTCGCGCAGCTCCTGGACGTATTCCTCGGGAATGTCGCCAGTGCGGTCGATCATGTCCGAATCGACGCGCTTCAGGAAGTGGCGCAGCGTATCCATGAACGGCTTGGCGCGCGCCGTCTCCGCCGTATCCTCGGCTGGATGCGGATGGATCAGGTCGAGCCGGAATCGTCCGAGAAAGAGCTCGCGAACGAAGCTGGGGCCCGACCACTCGCTCTCGCGCGCTGCTTCGGCGACGTCGCGGGCTTCTTTCTCGGACGCGAGACCAGCCGCATGCTGTGCCATTGATGACTCACTGAAGGCGGACGACGGAGTTGGTCGATCGCCGGAATGCCGGCGATTCAGACTCCGATTCCTCTCCTCGAATTATGCACCGCTCGCGCCGAAAACGGAGGGCGTGGCATTCCGGGAACGTCATCCGCGCGAGCGAGCTGCTCCAACCGTACCGGCCACAACCTGCTTGGCTAATCACACGCTGGCACGGTGACGTGCGGCACTCAGCGTTTCGGGGTCCCGCGCCCAGCTTTAGGCGCATGGCGATGCCGCCACAATTCGATCCTTCCCCGACACACTCGGTGAATCATGCATCGTCAAACTCGAGACAGGGCCACCCTGCAATTTCCACTGGCAGACCGGCTGGCCGAGTGGCTCCTGGCCTACTGCCCGTTCTCGACGCTGGCCCTGTTGACCTTCCTCGTAGCCGGACTCACGCTTTCCGGGCCGCGCCCCTGGGCCTTTCTCGGCTCCATGGTCCTGGCCGACGTAGGCGTCAACGTCGTCCGGCGAGCACGAATCCGGCGCCGGCCAGGGCAATCACGGCAAATGCGAACCACTGGAGCGCATAGCCCATATGGGGGCCGTCATCCAGCGGCGGGACACTGAGCCGCGCCACCCTGTCCGCGGCGACTGCCGAATCCCCGAGCACCACCACGTACACCGGTGCGACGGGATACGGCAGCGCCTTCCGAACGACGTCGGCCGACATGTGCGCGATGATGCGCGGCTTGCCGGTGTACGTCGAGCCGCCGAACGACGGCAGCTCTTCCACGTAGCCGGTGAACGTCGAGTCGCGATCGTGCCATTTGCCGAGATCGACGGTCGCGCCATCGGGCGCGTAGACCCAGCCGCGGTCGACGATCACCGCCGTGTCCCGACCCGGAAAGCGCACGGGCGTGAGCAGATTCACCCCCGGCGATCCTTTGTACGACCGCGCCGCGTACACGAGCTCGTGCTCGTAGTCGGGAATGCCCGAGACGCGGACGCGACGGAAGCGCGCCAGCGTCGTGTCACCCGGCAACGAGGTGACGTCGATCTCCGCCGAATCCAGCCGAGCGGTGATGAGCGCGTTGCGCGCGCGCCGCTCCTCCCGCCGATGAAGCTGCCAGAACCCGAGCCGAACGAACACCGCCGCTGCAACGATCGCGAACGCCACGAACAACCAGACCCGGGTGCCTTTCAATGAACGTCCACGTCGAATGTGCCGGTAAGAACCCGGTCGTGCGGCTTCGCCTGGATCCAGATGCGATACCGGCCGGGTTTAGGAAACTCATATGGGAAGGACAATGCGCCGGACATCGACATCGCCGACATGTCCGGCAGCGCCGAGGAATCTAGGGCGTTGGTGTTGAGCCGGCCGCGGACCGTGGTGTCGCCGCGGTCGCGCGCCACGAAAATCTGCTGCGCCGCCGTGGCGACTGTGCCCATCGGATGCAGATGGATGAACACCGACTGGTCGTCCCGAATGACGACGGCGTGGCCGGCCATACCGAGGTAGGGCTGCAGCGTCGTCACCGCGCCGCGTGCGTCGCGCACCGTGAAGCGGAGGTCCACTGGCGTGCGCGCCGCGAGCGGTGTTGGCCCGCCACTCCACGCCATGGTGTATCCGTCGCCGAGCGTGTCCACCGCGCCCGGAACGGCACGCGGTACGGCCGGCGCGACATTCCACGCGTCGTCCGCGTCCGAGGGCGTCACGCTTCCCTTCGTCGCGGGAATGTCCACCGTGTTCGATACGGTCAAGCTCAGCCCGTTCTCGAGGGTGATGTCGCCGAACAGGCGATACCGCCCCGCGGGAATCGCCGGCACCTCGGCCGTGTACGAGTGGAAGATCTCGGCCGAGTCGCGCTGGCTGGGATGCAGATGCGCGAAGGCGCTCATGCCGTGCGTGTCGACGAGAAAGAGGTGCATCATCTTGCCGTGATCGGGCGCGACCGGAACGAAGATGGCGCGGAAGAACGCGGTGTCGTGCACGTCGAGTCGCAGCGTACGGTGCGACGCATCCACCGCGACGCTCGGCACCGCCGCCGGCGCGCCGTACATGTTGCGCCGGTATCTGCCGTCCTCGGCGCTCCACCACTTCGCGCCGCCGAACAGAAGCAGCGCGAGCAGCGGTGCCGCGACTGCTGTCACGAGATTCGCCTTGCGCCGCCGCGGCGCGTCGAACACGTCGCCCGGCGTCACCAAGCTCTCGCCCGACGCCGCGCGAATGATCGTGAGAAATCCCACGACCAACAGCGCGCCGAGGACGAGCAGCACCGCGCTCAGCCCGCGCGACAGCGGCAGCCGGCCGGTCGCGAACGACGCCACCGGAACGATGGCCGTTCCCGTGCCGCGTGGACCGCTGACCGTGACGTAGACGCTGTACGACCCATACGCCATGAGCCAGAGCTGGCCCGAGTAGACGCGATCCTGGCCGGCCACTCGCTTGATTGCGTCGCCCGCCGGAGCGCCGGCAACTCCCGCGCGCCAGAACACCGGCCGAATGACGACGCGCTCCACGTCCGGCGCGTCGGCGCGCACGACGACTTCCGCGAGTCCGGGAACGACTTCGGGCGGCCGAACGATCACGCGAACGGGATACGGCCCGGCGTTTCCGTCGAACAGCACGTTCGGGCTGCCGACGTGCGCCGACGCGATCACCGCGAGCACCATCGCGAACGCGACGCCGGCCAGCCGCTTCATCGCCGTACCTTGCGCATCCATTCGCCGCGCTGGAGTCCCAACCCGCTCGACACTATCGCGATGGCTGTCGCGATCAGCAGCGACACGGCAATCGGCGGATCGCCTGGCGCCGGCGGCAGGAACCGTCGCGTCGTCGCCTCGTAGGCTGGGCTCATCCAGTAGACATAGTTGTCCGCGTTGAACAGCGACCCGCGCGCGATTGGATTCTCGACGAGGAACGTGGCGAACGGCCACTGCGCCGCCACGAACGTCGCGACGAACACCACGCCGATCACGACCGCGAGCACCGCGGTGTTGACCCGCCCGTCGAGCCGGTGCAGCACGAGGTCCATCGCGACGGCGGGCACGATGATCAGCAGTGGAAAGGAGAGTGCCGTCATGTGCGTGAGGTGTTGGTAGATCGGCCCGAGCTTCGGCGTCGCCGGAAAGAGCTGGATGATCCACATCTCGACGAGCATGATGCCCGTGAAGAACGACGCGGCCGCCGTGGCCGACCACCGGAGCTTGATCGCCCGCGCGACCGACGTTAGCGCGAATGGAAATGCCGCCGCGACGATCTGGTAGAACAGCGCGCCGTGCATGCGCTGCTTCTCACTGTATTCCGTGAGGAAGAGCGCGTAGTTCATGAGAAAGAAGCCCGACGTCGCGGCGAGGACCCACGCCAGCCGGCGGCGCTGATCGTCGTTCGCACGGTTCTGCTGCGCGAGCGTCAGCAACAGCGCGCCAATGACGATCGAGAAGATGCCGACCGCCAGCACCACGTGCGGCGGGCTGATGATCCGCACGTCGAGCCCGTAGGCGTTGTGCCACCAGTTGTCGAACGGCGCCGACGTGAGCATCGCGCCGCAGCCCCACACGCAGATCCACACGCCGAGGGGCGCACGGAAACCCCAGAAGCTCACCGCGGCGTTTCGTTCCTCGTCGGTGCCGCGAAAGGTCGTCCGCAGCGCGACGTAGCCCGAGGTGATGCCGGCGATCAGGCCGCCGGCCTGGATCAGCAGATGCGCCGGCGTCCAGAAGGTGTCGCGTCCGATCGACATGTGCCACGAGATGTCCCAGTACACCCCGATCATCACGCACGCCGCGGCGAAGACGACGGTGTACGCGTGCCACAGGCTCGCGCCGCGTACGACCGTGGCGGCCGCGCTGTACGTCTTCCCGGGTTCGAATGCGAGAGTAGTCATGGGCGGACTTTAGAAAAAACTCATCTGTTCGCCGAGCTGCTCCGGCTCGACGGCGGTCTGGCCGGACAGGCGCTGAATCGCGCGCGCCGACTCCGGCGAGTGACCAGCGAAATGGTTGTTCACGTACTCGAACGCCTCGTAGCCGTCCTCGGCGTACCGCTTGAGGACGTTGGTCCACGCCTCGATCTCGGCCGTCCTGTCTATTTGGATGCGCGAATAGTCCACGATGCTCTGGTCCGCGCCCATCAAGCGAACGTACAGGAAGTCCGCCGTGGGGCGCTCCGCGAGCGATAGCATCTGTTTTCGCGGCAGCCACCGTCCGTCGCTCAGGGTGAGCGCCACGTTGTGCTCCGTGAGCAGCGCGAGAAGACCGTCGTGGATCCATCCGCGCTGCCGAAACTCGATCGCGAACCGAATGTCCTTCGGCAGCTTGGGCAGGAACTGCGCGACGGCGGGCAATTCCGCCGGCCCGAAGTCGGGGCCGAGCTGAATGAGGATGGGCCCCAGCTTGTGGCCGAGCTCGCGCGCGCGCTCGAAGAACTCCGCGGCGAGCTCGTCGCTGTTGCGCAGCCGCCGCTCGTGGGTGATCTCCTGCGGAAGCTTGAGCGAAAACGTAAAATCGTCCGGTGTGCGCTGCGCCCACCCGCGAACGGTCTTGCTGGCCGGGATGGCGTAGAACGTCGAGTCGACCTCGACCGTGTCGAACGCCCGCGCGTAGATGCCGAGAAAATCCGCAGGTCGAGTTTTCGACGGATAAAACGGTCCGACCCACGCGTCGTAGTTCCATCCTTGGGTTCCGACTCGAATCTTCGCGGCCATACCTATGGAATCGGTACGTGTGCCACGGTGCAGTCAAGTGTTCGCGCGCTCTCAGCCGGTCTCTTTCTTGCGCGATTACCCAAGTACTTCTTCGGGGGCACACCATGAGCGACGCGAACGACCGCGAATATTCCACCGACGGCCGCATCGAGCGGGCGAAAGACGCCGCCCTCGGCGCGCACGACTCGCACCCGAGTCACGGCGACGAGCTCGGCGAAGCGACCGGTGGCATCTCCGGCGTGCTCGTCGGCGCCGGCATGGGATCGGCCGCGGGCCCAATCGGCACGCTGATCGGCGGCATCGCCGGCGCGCTGGGCGGATGGTGGACGGGGCGCGCCGTTTCCGAAGCGGCCGGCGCACTAACGCACGACGACGACCGGTATTTCCGCGCGCACTACGACGCGCAGACGAACCGGCCCGCCCACCGCGCGTACGACGACGTGCGCGGAGCCTACTATCTCGGACAGATCGCCGCGCACAACCCGAACTTCACGGCGCGGGAGTTCGAGGAGGTCGAGCCCGACCTCGCGCGCGGGTGGGAGTCGGGCGCCGACCGGTATGGCGCGTGGACGACCGTGCGTCCCTACGCGGCCGAAGGGTTCATGCGCGGACGGTCGCGCCTCGACGACTCGGCGCAGCGCGCGCGTGCACAGCAGGAGGCGCGCACGCCGGGAGAGATCGACGACCGGCGGGCCTGAGCTCTCAAACGGCGAGCAGGCGCCGCGCGAACAGAAAGCGCTCGCGCAGCCGGTCGACATAGGGATCCTGTCGATCGTCGAGCCGTTCGATGGCATAGCCGCCGCGGCCGAGCGCGAGGTGGACCATGCGCCGCTCGCCGAGCGCAATTCCCACGTGCGTGACGCGTTTGTCTTCGCGGTCGGAGAAGAAGAGCAGGTCCGCGGCGTGTAGCTCGCCCACGTCGCGGCCCGCATCCTCGCCCAACTCCGCCTGTTGCCACGCGTCGCGCGGCAGCTGCAGTCCGTGCAGCGCGTAGACGCTCTGCGCGAGACCCGAGCAGTCGGCGCCCCATGGCGTCACGCCGCCCCAGAGGTAGCTCGTGGCGCTGAAGTACTCCTGTGCGCTGCGCGTGAGGGCGAACGGCTCGAGAGGAAAGCGTTCGGCCAGCTTGATCGCGTCGATGACTTCGCCCGACTTCACGGTTTCATCGGGAGCGAGCAGCGCGCGCAGCGGCAGCGAACGCCGGTCGCCCGACGCCGTCTTGGTGACGCAGCCGAGCGATATGCGCACCGCTTGCCTGCTCTGGCGTGTCGTCGCCTGCGGTGCGCGCGCCAGAAAACCGGTGTGCATCCATCCTTCATAGTCGTCGGCGCCCCGGGCGCGCACCCAATCGCCCTCCTCGTCGAGTATCTCGACGCGGTGGCCGGCCACCTGCTGCGACACCATCTGGCTGGCGATGCGCGGCTCGGCGTGCATCGGCGCGATGGGTGTGCGGACGGTCGCTGCGTACAGCACGGGTAGCTCGGGTAGCTCGGAATCGAGCGGCTGCGTTTCAGTCGACATGGGCGTCGGCTAGTCCTGGAATGCCGTCACGTCCGCGCGCGAGTCGCACGGCTCGTTCAATTGCCTGCTCGAGCGCCGCCACCGCCAGCGCCTCCACGATCATAGGCTCGAAGCGCGCACGATCGCCCTGCTCCGGCGAGAGCGCGAACACGACGTCGCCGTCGAACGACGAGCCGCAGGGCGTGATGCGCCGAAAGAGGGCCGCTCCCGCTGCCCGCGCGAGCTGGGTCAGCTCGGTGGCGTGCATCGGAGCGCTCACGGCGACGACCGCCAGCGTGGTATTCTGCATCGCGACGTCGTCGAACTTCGCCGGTTGCGCGAGATCGCCGCTTCGCAACAGTCGCGTCGCGTCGGCAAACCCGCCGCCGGCCGCGCGTGCGCCGGCGATGATCGCACCGTGCGCGTCGCGCACGTCGCCGAGCGCGTTCACGACGACCATCGCCGCGACGTGCAGTTGGCCGTCCACCGTGTGTTCGGTGGCGCATCCGAATCCGCCTTTCATCGCCATCGACGGTCCAAGAATCTTTCCCACCGTCGTACCGGTGCCCGCGCCGACGGAACCCTCGGCGACGTTCAGCGACACGGCGCTTTCGCACGCGTCGTATGCCATGCGCGTCGTGGGACGCGCGTCGAACCGGCCGAGTGGCGTGAGGTCGAAGACGACCGCCGCCGGCACGATCGGCACGACGCCCGGCCCCACGGCGAGACCGCGGCCGCGCGCTTCCATCCATTGCATCACGCCGCCCGCCGCGTCGAGCCCGTACGCCGATCCGCCGGTGAGCACGATCGCGTCGACGCGGCCGCCCACGAGGTGATCGGCCGATGCCGCAAGGAGATCGCGGCTTCCCGTAGCGCGGCCGAGGACCGCGAACCCGGCGCGGAACGGGCCGTCGTGCCGGCGGATGACGGTGAGTCCCGTTGCGCCCTCGGCGTCCGTCGCATGACCCACGGCGATGCCGAGCGGCGTGAGGTCCACGATAGCGGTCACCCGTTGGCTTTTGCGGCCGCCGCGGCCGCGTCGCGCTTGGCCTGGCACGCGCGGCAGCGTGTGATCCCGCGCATGTCGCAGATGACGCAGAGAAAGGTGCCGCAGTCGACGCAAGGATAGCCTTCCGATGCGCGCTCCTCGTTGCCGCAGGAGCGACAGATCATCGCGTCGTGCTCGTGGATCTCGGTCATAGGGCAAAGATAACGGTCAGTGTTCGGCTTCCGCGAGCACGGCGGCGGCGAGCTCGTCGAGCAGGAACGGCTTGCTGATCGTGGGGCAGCCAGTCGCGTCGAGCACCTCGCGCGCCGCTTCGCTTTGCGTATCGCCGGTGATGAACACGACGCGGCCGGGCGCCGCAGGGAGTGCGCGCAGCTGTACCAACACCTCGTCGCCGGTGACGTCGGGCAGCCGGAGGTCGAGGATCACCGCGTCGTAGTGCACATCCGCGGCGTGCGCGATGGCCTCGCGACCGGTGCCCGTGACATCGACGGTGTGACCGAGCGACCGAAAAAACATCGCGACGGCCTGTCGAATGGCCGGCTCGTCGTCGACGACGAGCAGACGGCGGCTCGGAGTGACGGGAGCCACGACGCCGGTTTCCACCGGCGCATCCGGCAGCGGCGGCGACACGTAGGGCAGCGCGATGATGAACGTCGTGCCCTGTCCCACGCGCGACTCGGCGCGAATCCGTCCGCCGTGCTCGCGAATGATGCCGTCGGAGATCGACAGGCCAAGTCCCGTTCCTTCACCAACCGGTTTGGTGGTGAAGAACGGATTGAAGATTCTCGGAAGATGCTCCGGCGCGATGCCCGGCCCGGAATCGGTCACGCGAATCACGAGCTCTTCCCCACTCTGCGCCGTCGTGATCTGGATGCGGCGCGGACCGTCCCACGCCGACAGCGCGTGCTCGGCGTTCGTGACGAGGTTGAGCACGACCTGCTGCAGCTGAAACGAATCTGCCCACGTGATCGGCAGCGCGAGATCGAAGTTCGTCTCGATCTCGACCTGCGCCAGGCGCAGCGCGTACCGCCGCAGCTCGAGGGTGTCGTCGATGACGCGATTCAAATCGGTGATTGTGCGCTCGGGCTGATGCTGGCGCGCGAACGTCAGCAGGTTCGCGACGATCTTCGCCGCGCGCTTCGATTCCTGGTTGATCGCCTCGATGGCGCGCCGATCCTGCGGCGTCGCGTCGGGACCGGCGAGCAACAGTTGCGCGAACGCCATCACGCTGGCCAACGGGTTGTTCAGCTCGTGCGCTACACCGCTCACGAGCTGGCCGACTGCCGCCAGCTTCTCTTGCTGCATGAGTTGTTCGGCCAGCCGCTTCTCGTCCGTCACGTCGCGCACCACGCCGAGGGCGCCGGTGATCGCGTCGGCCTCGGTGAGCGGCGTGAGCGTGAGCGAGCAGTAGCGCGTTTCGCCGTCGGCCGCGGGGTAGCGCAGCTCCACGCGCCGCCGCTGCCCGTTGAACGTGTCGTTCAGCGCCTGGCTCGCGGCGGCCTGGTCGCGCGAATCAATCAGCTCGGCGAACGACGCGCCGACGAGCTCCGTGCGGATCTTTCCGGTCGATCGCTCCAGCGAACGATTCACCGCCGTCATCGACCCGTCGGGAGCAACGGTGAAGATCGCGTCGGACGCCGACTCGACGAGCCGCGTGTAGCGCGCTTCCGACCGCTCCAACGCCAGCGCCCGCTCCCGCTCCTGCGTGACGTCGCGCGCCACGCCGAGAATCCCGATGACGAGCGAGCCGTGGCGTATCGGCGTGTTCGTCACCGAGGCGAGCCGTCGCGTGCCGTCGGATCGCACGAAGTGACATTCGTATCGGCGCGCCGATCCCGTGAGCGCCGACTTGAAGTGCTCCTTCACCGTTGCCGCCTCGCTTGGCGCGACGAGCGGCAGTGGACTCCGGCCCAGCAACTCGTCGCGCAGCTTGCCGGACATCTCGCACGTCGCTTCGTTCACCGACGTGAACGACCCTTGTGTATCGAGCGTGTAGATCGCATCGGTCGCCGTCTCGAACAGGTTGCGGTAGCGCGCCTCGGATTGCGCCACGGCGTCTCGTGCACGGCGCTCGTCCTCCGACGCCTGGCGGTACCGATCCGCGGCGCCCTTCGCCTCCTCGTACAGGCGAGCGTTCGCCACGGCTACCGCGACCTGATCGGCGAGCCGCTGCAACACGACCGCGTCGTCCTCGGTGAACTCCGAATCGCGGTTGATCACGGAAAGCGCGCCGATTACTTCCTCGCTCGAGAAGAGCGGAGCGATGAGCGTGTTGCGCACGTTGGCCGCGATGCGCGTCGGTGTGTACGCCTCCGGCACCGTCGAGTCGTTCGCGATCACCGCCTGGCGCTCGAGGATGGCGCGCCCCATGACGCTGGCGTTGAGCGGCACCGGTGCGCCCACCAGACACTCGGCCGCGCCAATTCCGGCCACGAGGACGATCTGATCGTCGCGCAGCAGCCCGAGCGCGGCGCCCTCGGTGCGGAGCAGCGCCACCGCGTGGCGCAGGCTGAGCTGCATCACGTCGGCGAGGCGGAGCGACCCGCCCACGGCGCGCGCGATGTCGCCGAGCGCTTCGCCGCGTCCGCGCTCGCGCTGGCTCTCGTCGTACAGCCGCGCATTCTCGATGATCGACGCCACCTGTTGCGCGAACAACTCCACGGTTCGCACTTGCGCGAGCGTGGGCGGCCCCGACTGATCGGCGTCGCCGAGCACGAGCGTCGCCACCGTCGCGCCGTCCACGGCGCGCACGGGCACGATCAACTCGTCCGAGTCGAGGAACGCCGACGTACTGATCCACGCGACGACCGACGCGTCGGCCGGCATCGAGTAGTCGTGGCGCGTGTCCACGCGTCCGTATCCCAGCTTCTGGATGGCGCTAACCAAGATGCGCAGCCGGTCCTCGAGCGTACGCGCCCGTTCGACCTCGGCCAGTGCCTCGTGCAGCAGGAAGAGCTGGTCGCGCTCCCGCAACAGGCGCGCGATCGCGATGGGTGCTGGATCGTGGTCGGTCAACCGGGTCGGCGCGGACGTCACGGGATCACCTCTGCTTCGGCACCAGAACGCGAACGGCGAGCGGCTCGACCACGACACTGAACGGAGTCGTACCCATCAGCTCCCCGTCGGCCTGCCACTGCTGCGGCGGTGTGGTATCGACGCGAATCTCCTTCCCCCGCCCGTACAGCATGCAGGGATCGGACTCGAAATCGCCGCGCAGCATCCGCCACGCAATGCGCGTCGCGTCGCGAAGCGTGCGCGGCGAGAAGACGCAGCCGTCGAGCAAGCCGTCATCCGTCCGAATCTCCGGGCCGAGGGTGATCCGCTTCCCGAGCACCGCGCCGAAGTTGGCCACCATCACGGCGGCCGCACGGCGCTCGTGGACTACGCCGTCGATCGTGAGGCGAACATCGAAGAATTCACGACGCAAAACCGCGCGCAGCGCGGCCCGGGTGCCCATCATCGTGTAAGCGAGGATACCCAATCGACGCTTCAACCAGGCTGGCGTTTCAGCCACCATGCTCGCGTCGATCCCCACGCCCGCCGCAATCGCGAACCGGCGCCCCGACTCGAAGCGTCCGAGATCGATCTGCACCTCGCCGCCGGAAAGCAGCGCGGGCACCGCCTGCTTGATCGACAGCGGAATGCCCAACGCGCGCGCGAGCAGGTTTCCGGTGCCTCCGGCGAGCACGCCGATTGGCGTGTCGGAGCCCGCCAACGCCCCCGCGACCTCCATCACCGTGCCGTCGCCGCCGAGGGCGAAGATCACATCGTAGTGCGGCGCATGCTGAAGGGCGAGCTCCGTCGCGTGCCCCGCGCGCTCGGTGAACACCAGGTCGCACTCGACCGAGCTGTCGGCCAGCAGCTGGCGAGCTCGCTCGGCGAGGCGATTGCCTTTGCGCGATGCGGGATTCGCGATCACGATCGCGCGCCCGATCAAAAGCGCCACGTATGCGACAGCGAGAAGCTGAATTGGCCCGGCGTCGGCTGGAATCCGGTCAGCAGCTGCGACTCGCGCGAGCAGATTCGGTTCGCCGTGGGCGGGTCGTACGCAACCTGTGCCGAGAGCGTCGGATCGAACCGGTACTCCACCTTGGCGCCCAGGCTGCCGAGCGCCGTGAAGTTCGACGTGTTCTGCGTGAACCCGCACAGCCCGGTGTTCAAGTTGAAGTACAGGTTGCCGCCGAACTGCTTCTCGGCGCCGATTGTCGCGCCGTTGAGGTACTGGCTGAAGTTCCGCGGATCAAACGGATTCTGGCCCGTCGCGTTGTCGGCCGACCCAAGCTGGAATTGCAGCATGTCGAACCACGACCCGAGGTTCTGCCGCAGCCCCGCGGCCGCCACCGCGCTCAGGGTGGGAGCGAGCACGTTGGCCAGCACCTGCGACGCGCCGGTGTTGTTCGCGCCGCCGAGATCCAATCCCGGCCGTCCGGTGATCAGATAGCTCACCAGATCCGACTGCGAGATCGCGTACTCGGTGGTGCTCTTGAAGTCGATGTTCGGGTTCGGCATGCGCCCGTGCAGATTCACGATCACGCCGATGTCGCGGTCGCGATACTGCTTCACGTTGTACAACGCGTTGATGTCGAGGGTCGGCGTTTCCGGCGGCCCGTCGAAGGTCACGACGCCGTCGGGAAGCACTGCGAACTCGCGCTGCACCACGCCGAGGTTCAAGACGTACGTGCCGTCCACCGTGCGAAGCTGGCCCTCGAGCGACAGCTTCGGGATCAACGTACCCGACGCCGTCGCCCGCGTCGACCGCGCGGTCGACGTTCGGAGGTTCAGCGTGCCGGTCAGGCGCACGTTCGCTTCGCTCGAGCGAAGCCGCACGTTGTCGCCGAGCGCGATCGTGACACCGCCCTGCAGGTTGGTGATCAACGTCGTCAAGAAGGAGGGCACCGTGGTCACGCCCGACGTCGACGTGCTGTCCACCACCTCTTCCACGACGAGCTTTCGCGCGAGGTCGCGGTCGGCGAGGTAGATCGCGCCGCGATCGACGCGCAGACGTCCCTCCAGCGTGTCCGCCCTGAGTGTGCCGTGCAAGCGCAGCGGGGTGGAGTCGGTCGAGATGTAGAGGTCCGCCAGCGAGCGCTTGTTCAGCGCGTGGAACTGCCTCGCCACCAGCCGCAGGTCGAGCAACGGCGACGTCTTCGATGCCCCAGGAAGATTGAACCACCCGTCGAGCTGCAGCGAGCCGCTCGGCTGTCTGTCGTTCGCCGCGGTGAACTTGACGGCGATGCTATCCTGCGTGCCCGCCGCATTCAGCGCGGCGAAGATGCTTCCGTCGATGTCGACGATCTTCACGCCCATGGGGCGGACGACCACCGAGCCGTTGCGCACCGCGACGTTGCCGTTGAACAGCTCGGCGCCCCATTTGCCCGAGAGCCGCGCCGTCGCCGACAGCTTGCCCATCACGCTGTCGATGGTGCCCGGCGTGAGCATGCCGCCAATCGCGAGCAGCGTGCTCACGATCGACAGGTCGGTGGTGTCGGCGTGCAGCTCTCCCGAGAGCGATCCAGGAATCTTTCGCGGCGCGCTGAACAGCGCGATCTCGATCGGAAGATCGGCCTGCGCCGAGAGCGCGGTCTGCCCGCCGCGAACGAGGTGTCCCGTCGCGTTGAGCCGACGGTCGCGGTACGCCGCGCCGAGGGCGATCGAGTCGATTGGAAATCCATCGACCTTGAGCGACGTGAGCGACGCGCTCGCGGCGATGCGCGGACTCGATTTGGTCCCCGTGATTCCGGCAAGCACGTCGGCGACGCCCGATACGGTATCGCGGAACTGCGCGAGCGCCGCGAACTCGCCGAGCGGTATTCGCGATGCGCTGAGCTGCGCGCTCACCGGCCCCACGTCCGGCACGTTGGCGCTCAGCACGACGACGGCCGTATCGCGATTCCGCAGCACGAGCGAGTCGATCCGCACTCCGGCGCTGTCCTTCGCCAACCGCACCGGTTGCGCGAGACGCCAGTCGTCCGCGCCCACGGTGAGCGCCATGGAGTCGACGACGAGGGTTTTTGCGGCGGGCGTCAAGCTCCAGTTGCCCGCCGTCGCCAGCGTGGGGCCGTTGTGGCTCAACGCGCCAATCCCGAACCGTCCGCGCGTCAAGCTGTCGAAGCGGGCCGAGAGGCCGACCGTGTCGAGACGGACTCCGGCCAACACCGCCGTATCGACGCGTGCGTTCACCGAACCCGATCGCGCGCCGAGCAGGTCGTGAATGTCGAACGTGCCCTGCACTACCTCGCCGCGTTGACCGTTCACGTACAGGCTGCTGGCTGTCAGCCGGCCGCGCACGTCGAGCGAGTCGAAGGTGCCAGTTGCGACTCCGCTGATCACCCCGCCGCCCGAGAGCGAATCGGGCGGCGTCGCGGCCGCACCGAGCAGCGTCGTGTCGGGATGCGAGATCAGCGGACGCCAGCCGCCGAGCGAGTCGACGGTGAGTGTGAAATGCAGCGAGTCGGCACGGCCGTTCGGCAAGCCGATCGCGCCGTTCGCCACGAGCGTCGCGGCCTTGGTCGGGACGCGCAGCGAATCGATGATCATGCGGCCGTCGGCGAAGCGCACGTGCGCGCGCGACGGATAGACCGGAATGCTGTCGATGATCGTTCGGTCGAGCGCGAGATCGGCGGCGCCGCGCAGCGTGGCGGCGTTCGCGCCGGCAACGTCGACGTCATAATGGCCGCTCAGCGTGCCGGCGGGAATGGTCGGCTTCTCGAGCAGCGCCGCGGGATTGAGCGCGCTGAACTGCCCACGGCCGCGCGCGGCGTACCCGCCCACGGAATCGATGTCGAGTCGTCCGTCGAAGCTGAACGCGCCGGCCGCGCCCTGCAGCGACGTCGCCAGCTCGAGGTCGGGCGACGACCCCTTGGCGCGAATCGGCCCGCTCATCAGCCCGCGGAGCGGCAGCGCCGGATAGGACCGAGCCAGCATCGTCCACGACAGCGGATGTGCGTCCATCACCACGTCGTAGCTCATGAACTTGTCGCCGTACGTCACCCGCCCGCTTCCGCTGGCGCGCGACGGCTCGCCCGGACCGTCCTGGTGCGCGATGTTCGCGTTCGAGAAGCGCAGATCGAGCCACGACGAATCGAGCGTGGCGGTGCCGGAGACAAAGCCGCCGAGGCGCGGGAAGCTGGGGAACAGATACTCGATCGACCGAAGATCGATCGAGCTGGCGTCCACGTTGAACCTGTGAAAGGTCGTGAACGCGGGCAGCAGAATGTCGAGCTCTCCCTTGCCCGCGAAGCGCGACACGGCGCCGCGAACGTGCGCGTCCTGAAATACGCCGCGGGCATCGTCGACCACGAAGTGCGTGAGCGGACCGCCGCGCGCCTTCACGGTGCCCACGATGTCTCCCTGAAAGTCCACGGGGAACTTCTTCCCGTTCAGCGTGCGGAGCAGGTCGAAGTTCACCGGATCGGCGCGCATGTCGACGTTCTGCACGAGCAGGATCGGCGCGCCCGTCGCGAACGTCATGTCGCCGACGACGTGAGACTTCGTGCTGCGCACGTCCATCTTCGCGAGCTTGAAGTCGATGATCTGCAGATTCCTGGGGTCGTTCTTGATCAGCAGGTCGAGCGTGCCGCCGCCGGTGCGCGGCAACGTGGGATACACCCAGTTCACGTCGTCGAGCGATACCGAGTCGCCGCGGATCGCGATGTCGTAGCGCATGGGCAGGTTGCTTCCCCACCACACCTTTCCCTTTCCGCTCCCGGTCGACGCCGGCATGTCGAAATGCGGAATGGCGAACCAGACGGAATCCTGGAGCCGCCGCACGTTCCCGCGCACGTGCCGGAACTTGAACGTCGGCTCGTACTCGTCCACGGAGAGCGAGTCGATCCGGAACTCCTGTCCCACTTTGCGATCGCTGTCGGGATCGGCCAACCGCGCGTGCGAGCTGAATCCGTGGGCGTTCGTCCAGGAATAGGTACGCGCGTAGCCGTCGAACACCTTCGAGACCATCTTCGCCGGATTCGACAGGTGCGCCTTGATCACGCTGTCGCGCGCCGTGCCGCGCTCGTCGGGCCGCCAGGGCAGCGACAGGTAGAACGACGCGTTGCGCGTGGACGTCGAGTCGATGACGATGTAGTCACCGAAGTTGCGCGTCTTCGCGTCCTTCGGCTTGCTCGGCTGGTTGTTGCCCGACGCGAAGATCTCCTGGAAATTCCACACGCCGTTGGCGTGCTGGATGAGATGCACGTAGGGGTGCTCGACGTTCAGACGGCTGATGTAGATGCGCGAGTCGATCAGATCGCGCGGACTGAGCGTGAACGTGATCGGCCCACTGCTCAACAACCGCTCGCCGCGTTTGTCGCGAATGTCGACGCTGTCGATCGCGAAGGTCGTGATCAAGTTGCCGCTGAGATGGCCGACGTAGATCGACCCGCCCTTGAAGTTCCGCGTCGCCAGTCCCTGCACCAGCTCGCGCAGCTTGCCCCGCCCCGTGTCCGAGCGCGTCACGAAGAGAACCGTGGCCACGGCCAGGATTCCCAACGTGACGAACACGGCGGCGCTCACGAGCGCCACGAGGCGACGACGCTTCATACTAGAAACTGTTACCGATCGAGATGGTCAGCGTGAGCTTCTTGAAAAAATTCGAGGACTGCGGCTGTCTGAACGTGGCGGGACACCCGGTGTTCTCCTGGACGAGAGCGCCCGTGCTCGGATCCTTGTGAACGAGGATCGGCGCCGACCCTGTAGGACTCACGCAGATCAGGGGCGCGTTGGGAGCGCTTCCCTCTGGGAAGTACGCCTGCGCCGCCGGACTCCCGTACGGATTGTACCCTGCGTTGACGTTGATGGGACCGACCGGCGACGAGATACGGACGCCGATTCCCGGCGTGACGGCCAGACGCGTGAAGCCGAGGTTTTTCACGCCCGGCTGACGCGTCCACACCTCGCCCGCGTCGGTGAACAACGCGTACTGCAGCAGCTCCGGAAAGAATGGGTCGCGCAGACGGAGCTCGACGTTCGCCACGATCAGCTGGTTGCCGCCCACCGGCACGGTTCGCTGAGCCCGCTTTCCGTCGATAACGGTGTACTCGAAGGTCGTGTCGTCGATCGCCTTGATCGCCACCGCATCGGAATTCAGCAGATACACGACCGACCCGAGCTCGTTCTGCTGGAAGCCTCGCACGCTCGTGGCGCCGCCCGCGTACAGGCGCTCTTCCGGCGTGGGCAGCTTGGTGCCGCCCACCGCGCCAAGGCGAAGCCGCGTCGCCAACACGGCACGCGACGGCAGCGGGTAAAACCAGGATCCGTCGAACGTCCCCTTGATGAACTTGAGCGCCGTGTCCGATCCGAGCCACGGCTCCGAGAGACGCAGCTCGCCGGCGACCGATGTGCCACTCGTCGGATCCACGGGGTTGTCGGTACGCGTGCGCCGGAGCGCGACGCTGGCGATCGCCGAGCGGAGGCGCCGCTGAATTTCATCTTGCTGCGGCTGCGTGCACCGGCTGAAGATGAGACAGAGCGTCGTCGGTTGCCCGCGGGTCTGTCCGAGCTCGAGAGTATAGGCCAGCCGCAGCGGCATGCCGAGCGCAATCGTGCGCGTGGCCGACGCCTCGCCGCCGATGTCGGTCCGGCGCAGATACGCTTCGTACTCGCCGCGCCGTTCGCTGTACAGCGAATACGACGGCACCCAGTGCGTCCCGAACAGGCTCGGCTCGCGCAGCGTGGCGCCCACGTAGTAGTTGACCGTGGAGCTGGCGATGCTGTCGTTGTCGAGATACCGCCGGTAGCAGAGGTTCTGCCGCGTGAACCGCCAATTCGTCGGATTGCCCCAGCCGAGCTTCGACGCGCGGCCCGTGAGCTCGAGGTGATGTGCGTTCTTCAGGAAATTCTTGTCCGTGTACTGCGCGCTCGCGCGCCCGCAGTCGAGTGTCGCCCAGCCTTCTTCCTGGTCGATCTGCCGCATGTAGTCCTCGCGCAGATCGAGCGCGACGTCGGCGAGCGTGTCGCCGTGCTGCCACGTCGTGTCGAGCGCGATGCCGACGTGCCGGTACGCGCCGAGCTGGTAGAGATTCCGCTGCGCCTCGACGAGCGCGCGATCGCTGTACCAGTCGCCGGTTCGGAAGCCGAGCAGCCGCAACACCACGGCGCTGTCGATCTCCGGTGGCCCGCCATTCACCCCCACGCTGCGCACGGCGATCTCGTTGATGCGTGCGCGGGCGCCGGGTTGCACGTCGAGCGTCACGGTGGCGCGATGCTCCTGCAGCTGCACCGACGACGCGGGATAGACCGCCGCGTGCGCGTAGCCGAAGTTGCGCAGGCGACCGACGATCGAATCGATGTCCGCGAACATCGAGAGAAAGCTGAAACGTCCTCCCACTTTGAGCTGGAGGTTGCGCAGGACTTCGTCGCGCTGCGGAACGGAGTCGAGCCCCGTGATCGTCAGCGAGTCGAGGACGATCGGCTGCCCTTCGTCGATCCGGAAGGTGACGGCGACCGCGTTCGGCCCCACCGCCTGGACGAGTGTGTCGACCTTGGTGTTGTAGAAGCCGTTGTTCCGGTAGAACTGCGTCAGCGCGCGAACGTCGGGCCCGAGCCCCACGCTCGGATAGCAGCGCGGCGTTCCGAACACGCGGAGATACCGCTTGGCGAACGACGAGGGCGTCGTGAGCACGCGGGCCGAGAGGTCGTCGTCGGTGAATGTCCTGTTCCCTTCGAAGCTGAGGACCCGCACTTCCTTGCGACCGTCATCGCAGGCGACGTCCTGTGCGTGCGCCACGGCCGGCAACGCCGTCAGCGCGGTCAGTGCAGACAGGAGCGCGAGCGCCGCCACGACGAACGGCTGGACGGGCACTCCTCCGAACCGGAAACGCATCACCCGTCGCGCTGTCCGCCGTCGGGCAATCGCCAACGCGCGGCGGCAATCCGACCGCCGCGATCGGGTACGAGCGGCGTGCGCTCGCGATAGAGCCGCGCGAGGTAGAATGCGGCGACTCCCGCGGCCACCCCAACCCCGATGACGGGCAGCAGCTCGCGAACGCTCAGCGAGCGCCGATAGAAATACTCAGGAACCGCACGCTCGGCGCGCGGATCGCTCTTTGCAGGCATGCCAACCTCGTGTGCCCCGGGGCCGCGTCGCACAAACAACGCGCCCGCACGGGACAATGTCCGGCGGGCGCATCTGATTGACGCTTAACGGCGGCACCGGGTAAGTTCTCGCGCCACTTTGCCACTGTCAATGAAATGTATACGCTCGCTCGTCCTCTCGGTGGCCGCACTCGTGATCACCGGGTGCGGATCGACTGGCGCACCCACCCGGCATGAGCTGATCGACTCGCGGGACCAGTACGATCCGCGCTCGCTCGACCCGGCGCTCTCCACCGACGTACCCACCGGCCGCGCCGTCGGCTACGTGTTCGACGGCCTCACCCGCTTCGACCCCAACGCCCGGGTCGAGCCGGGGCTCGCCGAACGATGGGAGGTCACGCCCGACGGCCTCACCTACACCTTCCACCTCCGGCACGGCGTTCTGTTTCACGACGGAACGCCGTTCACCGCGAAGCACGTCGTCAACAGCTGGCAGCGGGCGCTCGACCCGGTCACCAAGAGCGGCGCCGCGCAGTTTCTCTTTCCAATCCGGGGCGCGCGCGAGCTCAACGCCGGAACGGCCAAGATCCTGTCGGGCGTCACCGTGCACGACGACAGCACGCTCGTCGTCACCCTCGCCGAGCCGCTGGCCATCTTCACGAAGATGCTCGCCATGCCCGTCGCCGCGGTCGTTCCCAACGACGTGCCCGCGAACTTCGGCGAGCACCCCATCGGCACCGGGCCGTGGAAGCTCGTCGAGTGGAAGCACGACGACTATCTGCTCTTCGCGCGGAACCCGTCCTACTTCGGCGGCGCGCCGAAGACCGACAGCCTCCGCGCCCGCATTATCGCCGAGCCGAGCACCGGCGTGGCCGAGTTCGAGAGCGGCAACGTCGACATCCTCCAGATCCCGGCCAGCGAAGCGTCGGACTGGCAGGAGGATGAGAGCAAGAAGCCGCTGCTCATGTCCACGCCGGCGCTCGAGCTGGTGTACGTCGGCATCAATACCACGCGCGGTCCACTCACCGACGTCCGCGTCCGCCAGGCGATCAACTACGCCATCGACATCAACCGCATCATCGAGCGGCTGATCAGCGGGCGCGGTACACGCGCGGCGGGCGTCATACCGCCGGCGCTCCCGGGATACGACAGCACGCGCAAAGCGTATCCGTACGATCCGGCCAAGGCGAAGCAACTGCTCGCCGCCGCCGGCCATCCCGACGGCATCGACATCGAGCTCTGGACGTCGGTGGCGCCGATCTACCTCCGCATGGCCGAGACGATGCAAGCGTACCTCAAGGCCGTGGGGATCCGCGCCAAGATCGTGCAGCGCGAATCGGCCGCGGTGCGCGGCGCGGCGCGCAAGGGCCAAGTGGACATGATCCTCAAGGACTGGTACGCCGACTACCCTGACGCCGAGGATTTTCTCTATCCATTGTTGCACAGCGCGAACCGAGGCGCCGGCGGCAACGTGTCGTTCTACTCGAACCCGGTGTTCGATTCGATCGTGACGAAGTCGCGGCACGAGCTCGACGAGACGAAACGCAACGCGCTCTACCGGCAGGCGGACTCGATCGCCTTCGAGGCGGCGCCCATGGTGTTCCTCTACTTCTATGATGAGCTCTACGCGGTGCAGCCCTGGCTCAAGCATTTCGTTCCGCCCGTCATCTTCAATGGCCAGCGGTGGACCGACGTGACCATCGATACGAAACGGAAGTGAGCGCGCCATGACGACGTTCATCCTCCGCCGCATCCTGCTCTCTGTGCCCACGCTCTTCGGCGTGCTGGTCGTCGCGTTCCTGCTGCTGTACGTCGCGCCCGGCGATCCGGTCGAAGCGATGGTCGGCGAGCGCGCCGACTCGGCCACGATCGTGAGGCTGCGCGCGCAGCTGCACCTCGACGATCCGCTTCCCTCGCGCTTCGGCCACTACGTGGCGAGCGTCGTCACGGGCGACCTCGGCCGGTCGTACATCACGAATCGTCCAATCACCCAGGACATTCGCGAGCGTTTTCCGAAAACGCTGCAGCTCGCCGGCGCGGCCATGCTCATGGCCACGCTCGTCGGCCTCACGCTCGGCGTGCTCAGCGCCATGCGCCCCGGCGGTCTCGCCGACCGCCTCGCGTTGGGGATCGCGTATCTCGGCATCTCCTTCCCTGTATATTGGGTCGGATTGCTACTAATTCTACTGTTCGCCGTCACGCTGCGCTGGCTACCGCCGTCGGGGTATGGCGGGCTGCGTTTTCTCATCTTGCCGGCGCTCACGCTCGGCATGCGCTCGATCGCCTTTCTCGCCCGCATGACGCGCTCGGCGATGCTCGAGGCGTTGAGCGCCGACTACGTGCGCACGGCGCGCGCGAAGGGATTGAACGAATGGGCCGTCACGCTCAAGCACGCTTTGCGCAACGCGCTCATTCCCGTGATCACGGTGCTGGGACTCGACTTTGGCGCGTATCTTACAGGAAGCATTCTCACCGAGACGATCTTTTCCTGGCCCGGCATCGGCCGCTACGTCGTGAACGCGATCTCGCGCCGCGACCTGCCGGCGATCCAGGGCACCGTGCTCTTTCTCAGCACGGTGTTCGTGTTGGTGAACCTGATCACCGATCTCGCCTACGCGAAAGCGGACCCGCGCGTGAGCTTCGATTGACGATGACACTCGACGACTATCAGCAGGCTGCGCTGCGCACGATCAACCCCGCCCTCGACGACCGCGATCGCCTGCTCGACGCGAGCGCCGGCCTCGCCGAAGAAGCGGCCGAAGTCCTGGGCCTGGTGCGCAAACGCACCTTCCAGCAGCGCACGATCGATCCCGCGAAGCTCACCGAAGAGCTGGGCGACGTGCTCTGGTGCCTCGCCGTGACGGCGAGCTCGCTCGGCCTCTCGCTGTCCGACGTCGCCGAGGCAAATCAAGCGAAGCTGGCGAAGCGCCATCCGGATGGATTCACGCGCGGGCCGGAGAGCTGGTCTCGGGCGGCGAAGGAGTAGCGTGGGGCGTGGGGCGTGGGGCGTGGGGCGTGGGGCGTGGGGCGTGGGGCGTGGGGCGTGGGGCGTGGGGCGTGGGGCGAAGTTACGCTAGCTGTCGCTGCCGGAGAGGTTGTTACGCCGAAAGGCGCATGCCCAAGAAACAAGACGGCACTGGCGACCGACTCGTCGGGCAGGAGTTCCGCCGCAGCCACTTCCGCACGCGTTGCGCACTAATCCCAAACGCCGATACGGACCAGCGATCCCGCAGTACGCGTTCGGCGAGACGCACTCGCCCAGTAAACGCCAGCCGTGCGTCTTTGACTTTGCACCCATCACGACCGAGTGAACAGAGCGAACCAACGTATCCGCTAACAGCTAGCTACGCCCCACGCCCCACGCCCCACGCCCCACGCCCCACGCCCCACGCCCAACGCCCAACGCCCAACGCCCCACGCCTCAATCGTCCGTCTGCCCGAAGATCGACATGTTCGACGAATGTCCCGGCGCGACCTTCTTCTCGGGATAGACCCAGTGCACCGCCTGGTTCACCGCCGTCGCCGCCTCGGCAAAGCCGGTCGCGATCAGCTTGAGCTTTCCGGGATACGTCGTGATGTCGCCCGCCGCATAGATGCCGGCGCGCCCGGTTTCCATCATGCTGTTCACGACGATCTCCTCCTTCTCGAGCGTCAGCCCCCACTCGGCAAGCGGACCGAGATCGCTCACGAAGCCGAGCATCGGGAGCACGACGTCGGCCTCGAGCTCGCGCGTCGTCTTCGCCTTCACGTCGCGGATGTCCACGTGCGAGAACGCATCGGGATTCGACGTGCAGCGGATGTCGGCCAATTCATGAAACGTGAAGAGGCCGGCGCGATCCGCCTCGACCGCGGCCTGAAACTGCGCCACCGTCGCGCCGTGCGCGCGGAACCGATCGCTGCGATGAATGATCGTCACGCGCTCAGCGCGGTCGAGCAGTTGCGTGCCCCAGTCGAACGCCGAGTCGCCGCCGCCCACGATGATCACCCGCCGCCCGCGAAACGCTTCCGGATCGGTGACCACGTCGAACACGCCGCGCCCGTACCATGGTTGCGCGCACGGCTGCGGCAGCCGGCGCGGCGAGAATGCACCGATGCCCGCGGCGATCACGATCGACCGCGACGGAAACCGGCCCTTGTCGGTGATCAACACGAAGTGATCCGCTTCCTGCTCCAATCCCACGACGCGTTGATTGAGATGCATCGGCGGATCGAACTGGCGCGCCTGTTCGGCGAGCGACTTCACGAGGTCCTTCGCCAGCACCTTGGGAAATCCGGCGACGTCGAAGATGTATTTCTCGGGGTACAGCGCGGTGAGCTGTCCGCCGAGCTCCGGGAGCGCGTCGACGATCTGCGCCGTTGCGCGGCGCATGCCGGCGTAGAACGAGGCGAAGATCCCGGTGGGACCGCCGCCGATGATGGTGATGTCTTTGATGTCGTGGGGCATGGGGGAGAAACGTAATGTCTGAGTGGTCGCTGTGCTCGCCTTCGGCGCGCGGTGAAAGCGGTCGAACCGTGCGCCGCCAGGCGCACCGCCGTACATTCCCTCCCCCATGAAGATCTACACCAAAACCGGCGACAACGGCGACACCGGCTTGTTCGGCGGCGGACGCGTTCCCAAGAGCCATCCGCGCGTCGAAGCCTACGGCGACGTCGACGAATTGAACGCTGTCCTCGGCCTCGCGCGCGCCGCCGGCGAGATGCCGCGCATCGACGACGTGCTCGTGCCGATCCAAAAAGATCTCTTCGCCATCGGCGCGCTGCTCGCCACGCCCGACCGCGAGAAGATGCGCCAGCATCTCGAGAAGGCGAACGTCGACGAGGCGCGCATCGCGGAGCTCGAGCGCGCCATCGATGCCGGCGACGACGAGCTCGAGCCGCTCAAAACGTTCATCATTCCCGGCGGCACGCCGAAGGCCGCGGCGCTCCACGTCGCGCGCACGGTGTGCCGGCGCGCCGAGCGACGCGTCGTCGAGCTGGGTGCGGATACCGAGATTCCGCAGCTCGTCGTGATCTATCTGAACCGTCTGTCCGACCTGCTGTTCACGCTGGCGCGCGTTGCCAACCGGCGCGCGAACGCAACCGAGGTGGCCTGGTAGTGCACGAGCGCCTCGTGCCGTTGCCGACCTACCGCGTCACGATCTCCAACGATGGCCTCGCGCGCATCGGAGACGTCGTGCGCGAGAGCGCGCCGGCGCATCGGTACGCGATCGTCACCGACAGCAACGTCGGGCCGGTGTACGCCGCGCACGTCCGCAATGCGCTCGATGCGTCGCGGGCGACCGTGTTCACGATTCCCGCCGGCGAGGCGCACAAGACGCGCGACATCTGGGCGCGGCTCACCGACGAGCTGCTTGCGTCGGGCTTCGGCCGCGACACGACCGTCGTCGCGCTCGGCGGCGGTGTCGTCGGCGACCTCGCCGGCTTCGTCGCCGCCACGTTCATGCGCGGCGTGCCGTACGTCCAGGTGCCCACCAGCCTCCTCGCGATGATCGACGCCTCGGTCGGCGGAAAGACGGGCGTCGACACCGCGGCGGGGAAAAATCTCGTCGGCGCGTTCCACCAGCCGGCCGCCGTCGTCGCCGACACGAGCGTGCTCGCCACGCTGCCGCTCGAGCATCTGCGCGCCGGCCTCGCCGAGGCGATCAAGCACGGCGTGATCGCCGACGCCGCGTACTTCGAGTCGGTGTGCCGGTTCGCGTCGAGCCTCTCCACCGCCGACGTCACGGGCGACGCGATGCTCGACCTTGTGGCGCGGAGCGTCGAGATCAAGGCCGACGTCGTGCGCCGCGACGAGCGCGAGGGCGGCGTGCGCAAGTCGCTCAACTTCGGACACACCATCGGCCACGCCGTGGAGCTGTGCAGCAACTACACGCTGCTGCACGGAAATGCCGTGGCGATCGGCATGGCGTACGAGAGCGTGCTCGCCGAACGGATGGGCGTCGCGGCGCAGGGCACCGCGGCGCTCGTGCGCGTGGCGGTGCGCGCCGCCGGCCTGCCCGACGTGCGGCCCTCGTCGATCGCGGTCGACGACGTGGTCACCGCGGCGCGCGCCGACAAAAAGGCGCGGGCGGGAACGGCCGAGTACGCGCTGCCGTCGCGCATTGGCGCCATGGCGGGCGCCGACAGCGGGTGGTCGGTGCCGGTGAGCGAGTCGCTCGTCGCGGACGTGCTCCGGGCGCCGGTGTGAGGCGCTTCATTAGTGTTGTCATATCGCTCGCGTGCGCTGGTCTCGTCGGCTGCGCCCGTAACGAGGATCCGCTGCGCTATCCGCCGGCCGTCGTGACGAGCCCGTTTCGCCTGCCGGGCGCCGTCGTGAAGGGCGCGGCGCGCGGGTGGTGGAAGCTTGCGTCCCAGCCGGTGCGATACGGCGATCCCCTTCCCGTGGGCGTCACGATGTACTGCCTGCAGGGCACGACGCGGCGCGGGCGGTACGTGCGCGGCGGGATCGTCGCCGCTGACCCGCGCTTCTTTCCGCTGGCCAAGTACATCGAGCTGTACGTGGGACGGAAATATCTCGGGCGCTTTCTCGTCGACGACACGGGCAAGAAGATCCACGGCGCGCGCATCGACATCTGGACGAACAGTTGCCGCGAGGCGCGCCGGTTCGGAATCGCGCGCGGCACGGCTGTGCTCGTTCACCAGACCCAGAGCGACGTCCGACTGGCCGGCGCGGTCCGCAAACCGAAGTGAGCGGCTCGGCCTTTGCTTGGTTGACGCGTATCATCAACGCCAGGCCAGGACCATGTCCTCATTCGCTACGTATCTCATCGGTTTTCTGATCTTGATCGGCGGGCTCGGACTCGCCGCGTATCTGCTCAACATTCCGGCCATGTGGATCGGTGTCGGCGTCATCGTGTTGATCGGCATCGGCGTGCTGAGCGCAACGAGCCGTACGAAGATGCGCGACCCGGCCGATACCCCCACGACGCGCCCACCGTCGTCGCCGACGAGCTGACGCTGGTATTTCAGGCGTTTCGGGCGCTGCGCGGGGCCTGGGACGACCCGGCTAGACCTCTGTGACGAGCCGCCGTCTGGGGATCACCAAGCGTGCTCGACCACGAGTTTCGACAAAACGAGCGCCATTTCGGTCACCGTGACCGAAATGGCGCTCGTCGCTTTGGTATACCGAAGTAACCTGCAAATCACTATTAAATCAACGACATACAACCATTCGCACGCACGCACTCGAGCAGGTGCCGGAAATCTCTGTTGACGCTTCTGGAGCCCACGTATATCCTGCCCGTCCCTGCTACGAGGTTCTGCCGCAGGGCACCATCGCGCGAGCGGACGTGCGCTCGCTCCAGTAACCGGCGATTTTTCGGGAAGGAGCGTGTATGGAGCAAGTGACCGAGACCAGATCGTCGAAAGGCTATTTCCGATCGTCTCCGTCGACCGCGTTTGATCAGTATCTGCAAGACATCCAGAAGCTCCCGCTGATCAGCGATCCCGAAGAAGAGCGCCGCCTGGCGCGCCGGGCACAAAAGGGGGATGAAACAGCGGCGGAACGCCTCGTTACTGCCAACCTCCGATTCGTCATCTCCTACGTCAAGAAGTACCAAGGTCACGGACTCGACCTGAGCGAGCTGGTCGCCATCGGCAACGAAGGCCTGCTCAAAGCCGTGCGAAAGTTCGACCCCGATCAGGGCGTCAAGTTCATCTCCTACGCCGTGTGGTGGGTCCGCCAAGCCGTCTTGAAGGCGCTCGCCGAACAAACGCGCTCCGTGCGCATTCCGCTCAATCAGAATTCGCAGCTCATTCGTCTCGCTCGCGCCGAGACGATCCTCGCGCAAGTGCTCAAGCGCGACCCCACCGAAGATGAAGTCAGCCGTCTGCTCGAAGAGACGCCGGAGATCGTCCGCGCCGCGAAGCAGATGTCTGCCACCGAAGTCTCGCTCGACGCTCCCATTGATCGATCGGATCGCGAAGCTTCCACGCTCGGCGAGCGCTTCGCCGGTGTCGACGGTACGGAGATCGAGGAAGTAACCGACTACAAGTTGATGCGCGAGTTCATCGACCGCGTATTCAAGAAGTATCTCACGCCGCGTGAACGAAAGATCCTCTATCTGTACTATGGATTGGAGGAAGGCTCCGAGGCGATGACGCTCGAGAAGATCGGCGCGTTGATGGGCGTGACGCGCGAGCGCATTCGTCAGATTCGCGAGCGCGCATTCGAAAAGCTGCGTGAATCGCCCGACGGCAAGGCGCTCTGCGGCTTCTGGGCGGCCTGACGTCGCGTCAGCAGTCGTCATTGGCTATTGGATAATCGTAGGCGTACAGCACGGTGAAAGGCCGGGACTTTGTCCCGGCCTTTTTCATCTCGTTTGGTACTCGCCATTACCATCGATGTTTGGTTCCTTCCTAGCGAAACCGTTGGGTCCCCTGATCGTCCTGAGACGTGCCCCCTAGAGACGAAACACGCAGGCGCCGCGCCGTCGCGGTAGCTGGAACAGTCACCGCCGCCGCAGTGCTGGCGCTGGTGGTTGGCCTGCACATGTCGA
The DNA here is from genome assembly GCA_028287235.1 of Gemmatimonadota bacterium. Classification (GTDB taxonomy): domain Bacteria; phylum Gemmatimonadota; class Gemmatimonadetes; order Gemmatimonadales; family Gemmatimonadaceae; genus JAQBQB01. The sequence goes on from JAQBQB010000023.1 coordinate 195,031, forward strand.
GTCTCCGTTCCACGACGCTCGCCGCGGCACAGCGGCAGATGACCGGCGGTGCGGCGCGCGCCGCGCGCATGCTCGACTCCTGGATCGCCGAGCGCGAAGGAGACGCCACGATGCTCGCCGATCTCGCGGGCATTCACGGCACCGACTCCACGACGATCTCGCCCGCGATTGCCGGACGCATTCTCCGCATGCAGATGGAATCGCTGATGCGGCGCGGCAACTACGAGAGCATCTGGATGGTCGGCGAGCACGGAGGCGTCGCCGGCTCCGTCGGCGGGCGCACTTTGAGCGCGACCGAAGACAGCACGGTGCGCCGCGCGCTCGCCACCGGGGTCGTGCAGATCAGTCTTCCGGAGCAGCGCGACAGCGCGGTCAGCGTCGGGATCGCCAAGCCCATCATGGTGCCCGACGCGCATGGGCAGGAGCACGCCGCCGGCGCCGTGGTGCTGCGCGCCGAGTTGAACAAGATCATGCCGGCCAGTGGAGGCGCGCGCCTTCCGGCGAACACGAGAGTCGCGATCGTCGTGCCCGTGGGCGACTCGGTGATCGGTCTCCGCGTTTGCGGTACGCGGTCGGACAGGCTCTGCGTCTTCGCCGCGTCGGACAGTCTCGCGCGCATCGCCGTTGCGCGGGACTCGTCTTTTGGAACGTATTCCGACACCGGCGTGTCGATGTTCGCCGCGGCGCATCGCGCCAAGACGCTGCGGTGGAGCATCTATTACGCCGTCGAGGAGAGCGCGATCTTCGCGCCGATGCGCGACCGGCTGAGCTTCGAGGCGCTGCTGCTCGTCGGCATCCTCTTCATGGCCGGCCTCGCGATCTACAGCTACGACCGCTCGGCTCACCTGCGCCGCCTCACGGAGCGCGCGCAAACCGAGGCGCGCTTCTCCGCGATCGTCAACACGGCGATGGACGCGATCATCATCGTCGACCAGAGCTACAACATCGCGGTCGTGAACAGGGCGGCCGAGTTCATGTTCGGTTATCCGACGCAGGACGCGATCGGCCGCTCGGTGCTCGAGCTCATTCCCCAGGCGTCCACCGAAGAGTTGAAGCGCACGCTCGAGCAGACGATGCGCGCCGGAGAGCAGCCGCGTCTCTTTTCCGCCGAGCGCTACGCCGCCGGCAAGCGGCGCGACGGCACGACCTTCCCCATCGATCTGAGCATCTCGCGCACGCAGATCGACGGACATCCGCATCTCACGATCGTGATCCGCGACGTGACCGACTGGAAGCGCGCCGAGGAGAGCTCGGAGTGGCAGCGGCGCGTGCTCGAGTCGATCGCCACGGGAATGGAGCTGCGCGACGTGCTCACCACGATCGTGCGCTTCCACGAGACGCAGTGCGCGGGCGTCGAGTGCGCGTTTCATCTGATCGACGACGACGGGTTGACGCTGCGCTCCGCGTCGGCGCCGTCGATGCGCCCCGAGTTCATCGACGGCATGGACGAGATCGTGGTCGGCCCGCACGCCTCCACGTGCGGCACGGCGGTGTACCGCCGCGAGCAGGTGATCACGACCGACATCACCACCGACCGGCTCTGGAACGACTACCGGGCGCTTGCCGTCGAGCAAGGCTATCGCTCGTGCTGGTCCATGCCGATCCGCTCGCCGCAGGGGCGCGTGCTCGGCGCGCTCACGATGTACCGCCGACAGGTGCACACGCCGTCGCCCTCGGAGCTGCGCGTCTCGGCGCTGGCCACGCAGCTCGCCGGGATCGCGGTGGATCGCGCGCACGCGGCCGAATCGCTGCGGCAGTCGGAGGCGAGCTTCCGCTCGTTCGTCGAGAACTCGCCGATCGGCATTTATCGCGCAACGGGCACGGGCCGCCTGCTCGCCGTGAACGCCTCGCTCGTACAGCTGCTCGGCTACGAATCGTCGCTCGAGCTGCTGCAGGTCGACATGGCGCAGCAGCTCTTCGTGTCGATCGTCGATCGCGACCGCCTGCTGCGCCAGCTCGAGGCGCACGGCGAGTTGCGCAGCGCGGAGATGGAGTGGCGCCGCAAGGATTCCACGACGCTCACGGTGCGCATCAGCGCGCGCGCGTATCGCGACGAGCGCGGGTCGGTGTGGTTCACCGAAGGATTCGTCGAGAACGTCACGCCGCTGCGCGTCGCGGAGCTCGCGCTGCGCCAGTCGGAGAAGCTCGCCGCGCTCGGCCAGCTCGTGTCCGGAGTGGCGCACGAGCTGAACAACCCGCTCGCCGCCATCCTGCATTTCGCCGAAGACCTGCTCGACGACGAGCGCACGTCGGCCGACCTCGAGGCGCTCTCGGTGATTCGCGACCAGGCGCGCCGCTCGCGCTCCATCGTGCGCGACCTGCTGTCGTTCGTGCGCTTCCGCGACGCGTCGCGCGAGCGAGTGCCTCTGACCGACGCGCTCGCGGCGAGCGTGAAGGCGCTGCAGCCGAGCGTGGAAGATCTCGGCGCGCGGCTGGTCACGGAGCTGCCGGCGGCCGACGCGTGGGGCAACACCGACCGCGCGGGACTGCAGCAGATCGTCACCAACCTGGTGATCAACGGCGCGCAGGCGTCGGGACGCGGCGGCACGGTGCGGCTCAACGCCGGCGTGTCGGACAAGGAGCTGACCCTCGTCGTCGAAGATACGGGGCCCGGAATTCCCGCCGCGGTGATGGATAGAATCTTTGAGCCCTTCTTCACCACCAAACCGCTTGGCGAAGGCACGGGCCTCGGGCTGTCGGTGACGCTCGGCATCGTGCAGCAGCTCGGCGGCAAGATCGCGGTGGAGAATCGCACGAGTGACGGCACGGGCACCGGCGCACGCTTCACGGTGACGCTGCCGATCGACGGCATCGCCGCGAGCGACCTCGGGGTCCGCGTGCCGCGGGCGATCATCATGCCCACGGCGGCGCAGATGGTCGTGGATCCGGCGAATCCACCGCGCGCGCTGATCATCGACGATGAGGCGTCCATTCGCGCGGCGCTGCGCCGCTTCTTCACACGCCGTGGATGGCAGGTGGACGAAGCGGAAGACGGCGCCGAGGGGCTGTCGGCGATCCTCACCGCGAAGTTCGACTACGCGGCGGTGATCTCCGATCTGAAGATGCCGGGGTGTTCGGGCGTCGAGCTGCACGACCATGTCGCCGCGGTCGCGCCCGAGTTGCTGGATCGCATCATCTTCTCCACGGGCGACGTGGCGTCGAAGGAAGCCGCCGAATTCGTTCGGCGCACGCGGTGCACGGTGCTGCAAAAACCTTTCGAGCTTCGCGCGCTGGAGGCGATCGTGTCGCGCATGCGGCAGATGGCGACGGCCTGACATTTCGGCCGAGCCGGGCGGTATGCTTCTCGCCAATACCGCCTGTGAAATGATCCCCGCCTTCGTGAATCCCCTCGCCGGCAACGCCGACGCCGCGCGCGGCGCGCTGCGCGTCATGGGGGACGGGGTGTTCGACATTCGCGAGGTGCCGCCGCAGACGCTCGCCGACCGCGTGAAAGAAGCGATCGACGAAGGCGCCGCGCGCATTCTGGTCGCCGGTGGTGACGGGACAATCGGCAGCGCGGCGAGCGCGTTGAGCGGCACCGGCGTGGAGTTGGCGATCCTGCCGTGCGGCACGCTCAATCATCTGGCGAAGGACTTGGGTTTGCCGCTCCAGCTCGAGGAGGCCGCGCGCGTTGCCGCGACCGGCAAGGCGATTTCGGTGGACGCCGCGGCGGTGAACGACCGCCTCTTTTTGAACACGAGCTCGGTTGGCGCGTACGTCACGTTCGTTCGTGCGCGAGAGCGGCTGGAGAAGCGACTCGGCTATCACATCGCCTCGGTCGTCGCCGGAATCCGCCTGCTGTTCAGGATGCCGCTGTTCCGAGTCACGCTCGAAGTCGAGGGTGTGTCGCGCGAGTATCTCACGCCGCTCGTCTTCATCGGCGTGGGCGAGCGAGAGCTTCAGCTTCCCACACTCGGCGCGCGCGTGGCGGGCGGCAAGACTGGCCTGCATGTAATGGTGGTGCGCCGGCGCTCGGGCGCGCGCGCGTTGGCCACCGGACTCGCCGCCGCGGCGCGCGGCATCAACGCCGTGGCCCGCACGCCGGCGATGGACGTCTTTCTCGTCGACGCGTGCCGCATCGCGCCGCGCACGCGAATGGCGGCGGTGGATGGAGAGCTCGTCCGAGTCACGCCGCCGTTGACGTACCGGCACGTTCCCGGGTGCCTACGCGTGGTGGTGGCGGAGAAGTAGCTTTACCGTGTGACGCTCACCGCCGCGCCAGCCTCCAAGATCGACCAAGCGCTCGCCTCGCGCCTCGCCGCCATCGTCGGGGAGCGGCGGGTACTCTTTCGGCCGAGCGAGCTGCTCACGTATGCGTCGGATGGGCTGCCGTCGTACTCGAAGCAGCCGGGGCTCGCGGTATTTCCCGGCACGCGGGAAGAGGTCATCGCCGTGGTGCGCGAGCTCGCGCGACTCGGGCTTCCCTTCGTTCCGCGCGGCGCGGGAACGGGGCTTTCCGGGGGCGCGTTGGCCGACGGCGTCGTGCTCGTGGGACTCAATCGCCTGAGTCGCATCCTGTCGATCGACGCCGAGAACGGCCGCGCGGTCGTGGAGCCGGGCGTGGTGAACGTTTCGCTCAGCCGCGCGGTGGCTGCTCTTGGATACCACTACGCCCCCGACCCGTCGAGCCAGACGGCGTGCACGATCGGCGGCAACGTGGCCGAGAATGCGGGCGGCCCGCACTGCCTCAAGTACGGCGTGACGACGAATCACGTCGTCGCGCTCACGGTGCTGCTGCCGAGCGGCGAGGTCGTCACGCTCGGCAACGCGAGCGGCGAGCAGGAAGGGTACGATCTCGTCGGAACGTTCGTCGGATCGGAGGGCTGCTTCGGCATCGCGCTCGACGTCACGGTGCGGCTGTCGCGGAACCCGGAGTCGGTGCGCACGCTGCTCGCCGATTTCCTGTCGATCGACGCCGCGGCGCGGGCCGTGTCGGCGATCGTCGCCACCGGCATCGTTCCCGCCGCGCTCGAGATGATCGACCAGGCGACGATTCGCGCCGTGGAGTCGTCGATCTACGCCGCGGGCTATCCGGTGGACGCGGCGGCGGCGCTGCTCATCGAGCTCGATGGCGCCACGGCGGGACTCGAGCACGACGTGGCCACGGTCGAAGCGCTCTGCGCGAGCAACGGCGCGCGCACGGTACGCGTCGCGCGCGACGACGCCGAGCGCGCGCGGCTGTGGCAGGGGCGCAAGAAAGCGTTCGGCGCAATGGGACGTCTGGCGTCGCACCTCGTCGTGCAGGATGCCGTGGTGCCGCGCACCAAGCTGCCTGAGGTGCTCGCGCAGATCGCCGAGATCGGCGTGCGGCAGCGCGTGCGCATCTGCAACGTTTTTCACGCCGGCGACGGCAACCTGCATCCGAACATTCCGTACGACGCGTCGGATGCCGACGAGTCGGCGCGGGTGCATCTCGCCATGCGCGAGATCATGACGGCGTGCGTGAACGCGGGCGGATCGATCACCGGCGAGCATGGCGTGGGACTCGACAAGCTGCCGTACATGGATCTCATCTTCACGCCCGAGTCGCTCGCCACGATGTGCGCGCTGCGCGAGGTCTTCGATCCGGATCGCCGGTCGAATCCTGGCAAGGTCGTCCCGGTGCATGCCTGCCGCGAATGGCACATGGCGCCTTCTGCCCGGCCGCATCGAGAAATCCTATGACGGAAACGCTCACCGCGTCCGTCGACGCGCTGCGTGAGTGCGTGCTCGATGCCGGTGCGCGCGGCGTCGCGCTGCGCGTCGTGGGCCGCGGAGCGTGGCTGGACGCCGGACGTGGCGCGCGCACGACAGAATCCATCTCGACGCGCGAGCTGGCCGGAATCATTGAATACGTCCCCGGCGATCTCACGCTCACCGCGCGCGCCGGCACCACGCTCGCCGAGATCCGCGAGGCCACGGCGGAGCACAATCAGCGGCTCGCGCTCGATCCGCACGGCACCGACGACGGCACGCTCGGCGCCACCGTCGCCACGGCGTCCGCCGGTCCGCTCGCCGCATCGTTCGGTACGCCGCGCGATCTCACCCTCGGCGTCGAGTTCGTGATGGGCACGGGCGCGGTGGCGCGCGGCGGTGGGCGCGTGGTGAAGAACGTGGCGGGGTTCGACCTCACGCGCTTGCTCACCGGCTCGTGGGGAACGCTCGGCATTCTCACGGAGATCACCGTCCGCCTGCACGCGCGCCCCGAGGCCGACGAGTCGTTCGCGGTCTCGCTCGAGCGGCCCGGCTCCGCCGAGTCGGTGCGTCGTGTGCTACGCCGCCTTCCCTTCACGCCGTACGCTTGCGAGATCGTGAACGACACGTTCGCGGCGTTTCTCGGCATTGGACATGGGGAGACCGCGCTGCTTCGTCTGGGTGGCAACGCCGCGGCGGTCCGCGCGCAGCGCACGGCATTCGCGGAGCTCGGCGTGCCCCGAGAGATCGACGCCGCGGTGTGGACGCGCCTGCGCCAGGCGGAGCCGGCCGGTGCGATCGTCTTTCGCATGTCGCACAGCGCGTCGGAGATCGCGCGCACGTGGACCGAGGCGAACGCGGTCGCGGTAGGCTGTGCCGGTACGCTGTTGCATGCGTCGCCCACGCGCGGCGTGGTGCGATGCATCGTTCCGTCGAGCGACGGCGCGGCGGGGTGGCTGCGCCGCGCGTTCGGCGCGCCAACGATGACCACGCGCATCGGCGAGCGCCTGCCGGTCGACCTCTGGCCGATGGTGTCGAGCGCGCCTGCGTCCGACCCGATCTCGTCGGGGATCAAGCGTACGTTCGATCCCAAGTCGGTGCTCAACGCCGGCATTCTCGGAGAGGTGCAGTGAGCACGCCCGTCGTGGTTCCACCGGAGTGCGCGCTTCCCGGCAGCCCGCTGTCCAATGCGCAGGCGGGAATCGACGCGTGCGTGCACTGCGGCTTCTGCCTGCAGGCCTGTCCCACGTACCTCACGCTCGAAGACGAGAACGACAGTCCGCGCGGACGGATCGTGCTCATGCGCGCGTTGCTCGAGGGCACGCTGGCCCCGGGCAACGAGAGTGTCGAGACCCACATCGGCCAGTGCCTCGGCTGTCGCGCGTGCGAAACGGCGTGTCCGTCGGGCGTGCCGTACGGCCAACTGCTCGAGGCGACGCGCGAGACGCTCGCGCAGCATCGCCCCATTCCCGCGATTGCGCGAATCATTCTCTGGATATTCGAGCGGCCGTTGCTGCTCACGATCGCGATGGCCGGCGGCCGCGTGACGCGCGCGCTGGGTATCGCGAAGTTGCTGGCGCGGCTGCCGGGCAGGCCGGGGTTCGCGATGGCGATGTTGAGCTCGACCAGCCGCTCGAAGACGTCGGCGCGCGCCGCGGTTCGGTCCACGGGAGAGAAGGGGCGCGTCGCGCTGCTCACGGGCTGCGTCATGGAAGGGTTGTTCACCGAGACGAACCGCGCGACCGAGCGAGTGCTGGCGACGAATGCGTATGCAATGGCGAGCGCGCCGGGCCAGGGCTGTTGCGGTGCGCTGCACGTGCACGCCGGTGACGCCGACGCGGCGCGACGGCTGGCGAAGACGAACATCGCGGCCTTCGAGCGTACGAACGCCGATTACATCTGCGTGAATGCCGCCGGCTGCGGCGCGATGATGAAGGAGTATCCGCACCTGTTGGCCGCGGAGCCGGAGTGGGCGGCGCGCGCGGCGCAACTTTCGTCAAAGGTGCGCGACGTGAGCGAGCTGCTGTCCGCCGCGGGCCCGGTGCGCGGTGGCGCGGTGCGGACGCTCGTAGCCTACGATGCCCCCTGCCACCTCGTGCACGCACAGCGCATCGTGGCGCCGCCGCTCGACGTGCTCCGGGCCATTCCTGAGCTCGAGCTCGTTCCGTTGAACGAGAGCGACGTGTGCTGCGGAAGCGCGGGAATCTACAACCTCGTGGAGCCGCACGTGTCCGACGTGGTGTTGGCGCGCAAGCTCGAGAACATCAGCGCGGCCCGGCCCGATCTTGTAGCCACCGGAAATCCTGGCTGCCTCATGCAGATCGGCGCCGGCTTGTTGCGCGCCGGATCGCCGACGCGTGCGGTGCATCCGGTGGAGCTATTGGACGAGAGTTATGCGAGGCGCGCTCCGCGCTGATCGCTGCCGTTCATCGTGCAGCCCGTGGCGCGGCCAGACCACCCCGGTTTACTTACGAAACATGGTGGACGTAGCGCTTTTCGAGCTCGAAGGTGTGCTCTTCGACACAGCGGAATCACGGCGGGCGAGTTTGCGCGAGGCGCTTCTCGCGCAGGGGATCGTGCTCGCGCTCGATTCCGACGTTGTCGACGGGCTGCCGCCGCGCGCCGCCGTGGCCGCTGCGCTGACGTTTGGACGCATGGCGTATGACGACGTCATGATCGACCTCGTGGCCCACCGCGCCGAGCGTGCGTTCACCGATTCCATCGCGTCGGGCGGCGCCGCGCTGCGCGAAGGCGCGCTGGATTTCTTCGAGCAGGCCGCGAGCAGCGCGCGCCTCGCCGTGGTGACGCGCATGAACCGCGGCGACGCGGGCACGTTGCTTCGCCTCGCCAACCTCGAGAGCGTGGCGACGATCATCGTGTGCGCCGACGAGCTGCTCGACGGCAAACCGTCGCCCGAGGGACATCGCGCGGCGCTCGAGCGGCTCGGCCGGCAGAAAGCCGTGTCGCCGCAGGCGGTCATCGCGCTCGAGGACGGACCGCTGGGCATTCGCGCGGCCCGTGCCGCCGGTGCGCGCTGCATCGCGGTGGGACCGTTGGCTCCGCACGTGGCGATGGACGCAGACGCGTACGTCCCGTCGCTCGAGGGCCAGACGCTCAAATCGCTCGACGCGCTGTCGGCGCCCGGGCGGGAACAGGTGCAATGACGATTCCCAGCACGGAGATCGGCGGACAGGACGTCGTTCTCGCCTACGCCGGCGTGAATTCCGAGTACGAGGCGTTGCGCAGCCACGCGATCGTGGTGGACCGCAGTCACCGCGGTCGCATGCGCTTCTTCGGCGAGAAGTCGGGCGAGGCGCTCACCGGGCTCGTCACCAACGACGTCGTGGCGATGCAGCCTGGCCACGGCCAATACGGTGCGGCGCTGTCGGCGAAGGGACGGATCGTGGCCGACCTCCGCATCTTCGCCTCGCCGGGATCGTATCTCGTCGATGCGCCGGCGCGCGCGTGGGCGAACTGGATGGGAATGGTGAAGAAGTACGTGAACCCGCGCATCTCCGGCTACCGCGACGACTCGCACGCCGTGCGCGACATTGGGCTCTTCGGTCCCGACGCGCGCCGCATCGTCGCCGCCATTGCCGGCCTGAACGCCGACGGACTCGCCGCGCTCACACCGTACGCCCACGCCGAAGTCGCGATCGACGGCGTCGCGGCCACGGTGGCGCGCGCCGTCGACATCGGTGTCGAAGGCTTCGACCTCTTCGTGCCCTTCGAGTCGTTCGACGCCGTGTGGAAGCGGGCGGTCGCCGCGGGCGCGTCGCCGGCGGGGCTCGGCGCGTGGGAGATCGCGCGCGTCGAAGCGGGCCGCCCGGAGTGGGGCATCGACATCGACGACACGACGATTCCGCAGGAGGCGAATCTCGACGACTTCGACGCGATCTCGTACACCAAGGGCTGCTACATCGGTCAGGAAGTCGTGGCGCGGGTACACTTTCGCGGGCACGTCAACAAGCATCTGCGCGGACTGCGCGCGGCGAGCCTCGAGCCCGCGCCCACCGGCGCGCAGCTCATCGACGACTCGGGCAACCATGTCGGCGACGTGCGCAGCGCGGTCGCGTCGCCGCGGCTCGGCGGCATCTCGCTGGCAATGATTCGGCGCGAAGTCGAGCCCGGAATGAGCCTCACCGCCAAGTGGGAAGGGGGCGAGCGGCGCGTCGACGTGACGGCGCTGCCCTTCCCCGTCTAGGAGCGCGGCGTGGCACGCGCGCTCGTGACCGGTGCTACGGGGCTGGTCGGTTCGCACATCGTCGATCAGTTGCTGCGCGACGGATGGGACGTGCGCGCGCTCGTGCGCACGCCGAACCCGGAGCTCGAGGCGCGCGGCGTGGAGACGGCGCGCGGCGACGTGCTCGATGCGGACAGCTTCGCGCGAGCCGCGGCCGGACGCGACGTCGTCTTTCACACCGCCGCGGCCATCACGCCGAGTGGCGGGTGGGAGGCGTATCGCGGGCTCAATGTGGACGGAACGTCGAACGCGATCGCGGCCGCCGAACGCGCCGGCGCGCGGCTGCTGCAGTTGAGCAGCGTGGCGGTGTATGGACCCACCGGCCGGTATCGCGCGGTCGCGGGCAAGACCGATGAGCTCGCGCCGCCCGGCCCGTTGCCCGAGAAGGCGTATTACGCGCGCTCGAAGCGCGAGTCGGAGCAGCTCGTGATGGATGCCCACGCGCAGGGGCGCATCTGGGCCACCGCGGTTCGGCCCGACGTGATCTACGGCAACCGCGACCGGCAGTTCGTACCGCGCATCGCGAGGCTGTTGCAGCGCGGCGTGGCGCCGGTGATCGGCGGTGGCCGCTCGACGCTCGCGATCGTGCACGCGGCGAACGTCGCCGACGGGGCGATTCGCGCGGCGATGCATGACGGTGCCGGCGGCCGCGCGTACAACCTCGCGAACGACTTCGACGTGACCGTGCGCGACTTCTTCAAGCTTGGCGCGCAGGGGCTCGGCCGGTCGCTGCGTTTGATTTCCGTTCCGCTGCCGCTGGCGAACGCGCTCTTTCGCGCCGCGATGGCGACGTTGAATGTCGTGACCGGCGGGACATCGAGCGTGTTGTCGACCGCGTCGCTGTCGATGGTCACGCGCGACAATCCTTTCACCTCCGACCGCGCGCGGCGCGAGCTCGGGTGGGCGCCGGCCGTTCGGCCGGAGCAGAGCATTCCGGAGGCGTTTCGCTGGTGGCTGAGACATCACTAGTCGAGCGCACCGCGCTCAAGGAATGGGCGGTGCTCGTCGACGCCATGGGGCGCGGCGACGTGATTGCCATGGTGCGCAAGGGCGGCATTCGCGAGCAGCGCGCCGGCTTCACCGTGCGCCACGAACGCTTTCTCCTCTATCCCACCTTTTTTCATGAGAAGGTGAACGACCTCGCGCCGCGCTTCTCCGCGCAACTCGACGAGAGCCACGCGCGGAAACCCGGCGCGAGCACGATTCGCATCGAGTACGTGGCAAGCGTTGTTGGGCTGTGGGAGGTGAAGGAGCTCGAGGCGCTGCGCGCGATCGAAGCGGAGCACGGGCTGTCGTGGAGCGCGGTGGAGTCGCGCTTCCACTACAAGAACAAGCCGGGCGTGCAGGTCGTCGCGGTGCGCGTGTCGCGATTGCTGGAGGCGGTCGTCATCCCCGAGATCAAGCGCTACCAGGGATGCGTCTCGTGGGTGGAGCTCGACGAGGACGTGGACGTCTCGAGCGTCACGCCGGTGCTCGACGACACGAGCTTGATGACGCGCGCGTCGGCCGTGCGAAACGCGCTTGGTTGAGCGCTGACTTGCGGACAGCAAAAAGGGCGCGACAGACTGTCGCGCCCTTGAAGCACCTGGAGAAGCGAACGACTACGGCTTCTTGGCGGCCTTCGCGCCGGCCTTGGCACCAGCCTTTTCGCCAGCAGCGGCACCGGCGGCAGCACCAGCCGCGGCACCCTTCGAGCTATCGGCCTTGACGGTCGAGTCCATCTTGTGCGTGGTGTCCATCTTCATGCCAGTGTCCACGGCGGCGGCCGGAGCCGGCGCGGGAGCCATCGCGGGCGTGGTCGTATCCTTGGCGGCACTGTCGGACTTGGAGCAAGCGGCGACCGCGATGACGGCGGCAGCGAAGGCCAGGCGCTTCATGACATTCTCCTAAAGAGTAGGTCGATTGGGTCTCACGCGTGGTTCGTGCACGCGATTCGGGCGCTCGGGAGGGAGCGGCGTGAAACTTACCAACCAAAGGGGCCAAGTCAAGCCCGTGCCCCCCGGGCAAGTGCGTCAGAGGCAACGAGTTCCTATCATTCACTGGCCGGCAACATCCCGAATTCATAGGTTGCTCCTTCCGCGCCGGAGGCCGCGTGTCCGCCCAGCCCATTTCGACCGATAGCATCGCCACCCGCGCTAGCCAAGTCGTCCGCGGCGCATGCCCGCACGACTGCCCGGACACCTGCGCCATGCTCGTGACGGTGGAGGGGGGCAAGGCCACGCGCGTCGCAGGCGACCCCGACCATCCCTTCACGCGCGGCTTCCTGTGCGCCAAGGTGAACCGGTACGTCGAGCGTACGTACCACCGCGACCGCCTCCTGTTTCCGTTGCGCCGCGTGGGGCCGAAAGGCTCGGGCCGCTTCGAGCGCTGCTCCTGGGATGACGCGCTCACCGAGATCGCCGCACGGCTGAATGCCATCCGCGAATCGGCCGATGGTCCGCAGGCGATCCTGCCGTACTCGTACGCGGGCACGATGGGCCTCATCCAGGGCTCGTCGATGGACCACCGCTTCTTTCACCTCATCGGCGCGTCGCTGCTCGATCGCACGATCTGCTCGATGGCCGGCACGATGGGCATGCGCATGACCGTCGGCGCGAACATCGGCGCCGATCCCGAAGGCGTGCCGGAGAGCGATCTGATCCTGCTCTGGGGAACGAACACGCTCACCGCCAACCCGCATTTCTGGCCGTTTGTGCTCGAGGCCAGAGAGCGCGGGGCACGCGTGATCGCCATCGATCCCATCCGGACGCGGACCGCGGCGCAGTGCGACGACTGGATCGGCATTCGCCCGGGCACCGACGCGGCGCTAGCCCTGGGGATGATGCACGTGATGCTCGACCGCGGGCTCGAGGACGCGGCCTTCATCGCCGATCATACGCTGGGGTTCGACGAGCTGCGCGAGCGCGTGCGCGAGTACCCGCCCGAACGCGTCGCCGCCATCACCGGGGTTCCGGTCGAGACGATCGTGTCGCTCGGCGAACAGTACGGCCGCGCCAGAGCGGCGTTCATTCGCGTGAATTACGGCCTGCAGCGCCACGCGGGTGGCGGGATGGCCGTTCGCACCATCGCCTGCCTGCCTGCGCTGGCGGGCCACTGGAAGCGCGCCGGCGGCGGCGTGCAGCTGTCGTCGAGCGCAAACTTTCAGTTCGACAAGCGTGCGCTCGAGCGCCCCGACCTGTCGCCGCCCGTCCGCACGATCAACATGATCCGGCTCGGCGAAGCCCTCACGACTCGCGACGCCGGCGTGGGCGGCCCACCGGTGCGCGCGATGGTCGTGTACAACTCCAACCCCGCCGCCGTGGCGCCCGACCGGAACGAGGTCCTGCGCGGCATGGCCCGCGAAGATTTGTTCACGGTCGTCCTCGAGCATTTTCAGACCGACACCGCCGACTACGCCGACTTCGTGCTCCCGGCCACGACGCAGCTCGAGCACTGGGACCTGCACCTGTCGTACGGCCACCACTACGTCACGCTCAACCAGCCGTCGATCGAGCCGGTGGGCGAATCGCTGCCGAACAGCGAGATCTTCCGCCGCCTGGGCGCCCGCATGGGTCTCGACCACACGGTGCTGCAGGACGACGACGTGACGATGATCAAGCAGGCGCTCGGCTCGAAGAGCGAGAAGCTCGCGGGCGTCACCTTCGAGACGCTCGTAGAAAAAGGATGGACGCGCCTGAACGTGCCGACGCCGTACCTCCCCTTCGCGGCGGGGGCCTTTCCCACTCCGTCGGGCAAGTGCGAGCTCTACTCGGCCCGCATGGCCGGCATGGGCCTCGACCCCCTGCCCGCCTTTACGCCGCCGTACGAGTTCCCCGACACGGCGCCGGAGCTGGCCGCGCGCTACCCGCTGACGCTGATCTCGTCGCCGGCACACCAGTTCTTGAATACTACTTTTGTGAACATCGACTCGCTGCGAAAGAGCGCTCGGGAGCCGGAGTGCCTGCTGCATCCGCTCGACGCCGAGCGGCGCGGCATCGCGCCCGGGATGCGGGTGGTGGTGCACAACGACCGCGGCGCGTTCACGGCCGTGGCGCGCGTGGAGGAAACGATTCGTCCGGGCGTCGTCTGGGCGCCGTCGATCTGGTGGGGAAAGTTCGCGGCCGACGGGGCGAACGCCAACCAGACAACGTCGCAGCGGGAGACGGACATGGGACATGGGCCGGTGTTCTATGACAACTTGGTGGAGGTCGGTCTGGCTGATTAGGGAACGGAATCATGACGGAACGCCGGTCGACTGGCCGCTACACCGGGACGATTCCGTCGTTTTGTTTACGGATCACGCGGATGGCGCGGAAAAATCCGGATCGCTCCATGGGCATTCGATTCTCCGATCGCCACGAGCCGGGAATTTTTCTTTGGCACTGCCGCTCGGGATGCTACTAGAAGCGTCTCGAGGTCGTTCTAAAAAAAGAGTTCGTCCCGGCTCGTTGCGCGAGGAGTTTTCGCGCGTATCGGAGCGATCCGGCCCTTTCCGCGTCATCCGCGTGATCCGTGTGAAAATGACGGAATCGTTCCGGTAGAGCGGCCAGCCGACGACCTGAGCGGCACCAAGTCTTGCGATCAGGCAGTACACGCCCGTTGATTGCAGAAGGTTATCGATTTCCCAGGAGTGCTCGTGCCCCCTCATTCGTCCTTTCCGGAAACCCTCGGCGCTCTCAAGCGCTCCCCGTTCGGCGTTCCCGATCGCGCGTTCCGATCCGTGAAAGCCGAGATTCGCCAGAACTTGCTGGATCGCCTCTGCCAGGGTGGTCCGCTGTTCGCCGGCGTCGTCGGCTACGAAGACACCGTCATGCCGCAGATCGTGAACGCGCTCTTGTCGCGGCACAACTTCATTCTGCTCGGACTGCGCGGGCAGGCGAAGTCGCGAATTCTGCGGGCGCTCGTGGGGCTGCTCGACGACGCCATGCCGATCATTGCCGGGTCGGAGATCAACGACAATCCGTTCGCGCCGATCTCGAAGTACGGGCGCAACCTCATCGCCGAAGCGGGCGACGATACGCCCATCGCGTGGGTGGGCCGAGAGAATCGCTTCGTCGAGAAGCTGGCGACGCCCGACGTCACGATCGCCGACCTCATCGGCGATCTCGATCCGATTCGCGCGGCGCGCGGCGGGCACGTGCTCTCCGATGAATTGACCATCCACTATGGCATGCTGCCGCGCGCGAACCGCGGCATCTTCGCCATGAACGAGCTGCCAGATCTCGCCGGCAAGGTGCAGGTGGGTCTGTTCAACGTCATGCAGGAAGGCGACGTGCAGATCAAGGGCTATCCCGTTCGCCTGCCGCTCGACGTGCAGCTCTGCTTCACCGCGAACCCCGAGGACTACACCGCGCGCGGCAAGATCATCACGCCGCTCAAGGACCGCATCGGCAGCGAGATCACGACGCACTACCCGGAGAGCGTCGAGCTGGGCATGGACATCACGCGGCAGGAGGCGTGGACCGATCGCGACAGCCGCCAGGTGCGCATACCCGACTTCATCGCCGAGGTGATCGAGCGGATCGCCTTCGAGGCGCGCAGCGATCGTCGCATCGACAAGCGCTCCGGCGTATCGCAGCGCATGCCGATCACGGTCACCGAGAACGTGGTGTCGAACGCCGAGCGTCGCGCCATCGTCTCGGGCGACGCCGACATCGTGCCGCGCATCTCCGACATCTACGCGGCGCTGCCGGCGATCACCGGCAAGATCGAGCTCGAGTACGAGGGCGAGCTGGTGGGCGGCGCGACGATCGCGCGCGAGTTGATCCGCCGCGCGGCCGACGCCACCTTCCAGGAGCGCGCCGGCGGCGTGAACGTCGACGACGTGATCATGTGGTTCGACGAGGGCGGCGCGCTGCAGGTGGCCGACGAAGCGCGCGCCGACATCGCGATCACGGGCTTCGAAGCGGTGCCCGACCTGCTGCGCATCGTGCACCACGTGGGCCTCGCGCCCGAAGATGACCCGGGCATGTCCGTCGCGGCATGCGAGCTCGTGCTCGAGGCGCTCGTGGCGCGCAAGAAGATCTCGCGCTCCGACATCGGCGAATACGGCCGCGCGAATCCCGAGCCACGCCGCCGCCCCAACCAGGATCTCTTTGGCGGCGGACTGTCGTGACGCACCCGCTCGCGGTGCGCGAGGCCCGGCTCGATGATCTGCAGGTGATCGTCGAGTTGCGTCTCGCGCTGCTCCGCGAGTACGGCGATCACCCGTTGTACGCCAACCTGCGCACCGACGCGGCGGAGCGCGCGCGCGCGTTGTACTCCGCGCAAATTATTTCGCCCACCGAAACGATCTTCGTCGCCGAGCGAGAGCGCGCCATCGTCGGCCTGCTCCGCTGCGTCGACTCGCCGAGCTCTCCCCTGCTCCTGCCCGAACGGTACTGTTACGTCTCCTCGGTGTACGTGCTGCCGGCCGAGCGACAGAAAGGCGTGCTGCGCGCGCTGCTATCGGCGGCGGATCGATGGTGCGCCGGCCGCGGTATCGACGAGATGCGGCTGCACAACGCGAGCAGCTCCATCGTGGCGCAGCAGGCCTGGAGCTCGCTCGGCTTCGAGGTCGTCGAGCACGTGCGCCGGCGAAGTCTGAGCGTGGGAGCGCACTGATGCCGGTCATCACCATCTCGCGCATGTACGGCTCCGGCGGGTCGGAAGTCGCCGAGCGGGTGGCGAACGCACTCGGCTGGCCGCTGTTCGACAATTCGATGATCGACGCCGTGGCCGAGCGCTCGGGGCTCACGCGCGCCGAGGTGAGCGCGCAGGACGAGCGCGTGCCGTCGATGGTGGAACGGCTCGCGGCGGCGCTGTCGCTCGGTTCGCCCGAGATCATGCCGCCCGTGCCGTCGGGCCCGATGGAGACGACGGAGGAGCGCGTCGTCGCCGTGACCAAGCGCGTGATCGACGAAGCCGTGCAGACCGGGCCCGCGGTGTTCGTGGGACGAGGCGCGCAGAGTCTGCTCGCCGAGCGGTCGGACACGCTGCACGTCTTCTGCTTCGCGCCGCGCGCCGCGCTGTGCCGCTACGCCAAGGAGAAGTTCGGCGTGACCGCGGCGGAGGCGGAAAAGATGGTGAGCGATCAGAACAAGCAGCGCGAGCAGTACGTGAAGCGGCACTGGAATCGGAACTGGCTCGCGCATGAGAATTATCATCTGTGCGTCAACACCGCGTGGCTGGGAATCGACGGGGCGGCGGACTTGGTGGTGGACGCGGCGCGGAGGCAGTTCGGGTTGGGCGCTTAGAGATCTCGATGCACTTAGAGATCTCGATGCGCTGTGAGTTTTCGGTCGTGCGCTATCGGTGTCGAGTGACTGATGGACCTCGACAGTCCGTCCTGGCGAATGCGCGGCCGGAAAACTTGAGAGGTTTCAGCGCGGCTCGGAGTCTTTGAGCTGTTTGAACCGCTCCCTGGTTTCCTCCGACACGAACATCTCGTCCGCGATGGCCGCGATCTCTTCCGCGCGCTGCCACTCAGCCTCGAGCAGCCCGAGCTCTCCTTCGAGCGCGCGCCGCTCGCTGTTCTCGTGCGTCGCCATCTCCAGCGCGAGCCGTACTTCTTTGGGCAGCTGCATGAGCAGATGCCCCTGTGACACGCCGGCCGGCCGGCTCGCATAGCGCGCGAAGAGGTTCTCCGGCTCGGCCACCTCGCCGATCATGCGCACCGCGGCATCCACTTCGTCTCGCTTCGCGCCCTGCGCGTTGATCGCCGGCAGCAGCGTGCTCGCCGCCCGGAGTGCCGCGGCGCCGCTGACGATCGCCGTCACCTCGCGCTCGGTTGGCGCCGACGCGGTGCGCACCTGCGCGGCGTGAAAGGGAATGCGCAGCCCCCAGCCGCCCTCGCTCTCCACGATGCTGATGCGGCTGAGCTGTTTGAGACGAATCGCCACGGGCGTGTCGAAGTCGGGTAGCATCAGCCGCGCGCGAACGCGCCGTTGCTGATACGCTGTGTTGCCCATGTTGAGGACGTTCCACAGGCCCCACGATCCGCCGGCGATGATTCCCGTGGCCGGTCCGAGAATGACGAGACCCGCCGCCGCGGCGACGCCCGCGCCGGTGTAGAGCAAGTATCTCTTGCGGCGGCGGCCGAACTGGTCGCCGTATCGCCAAGCGGCCATCTCCGGCCGAAGCGGCGACCCGATGCGCACGAGCTCCAGCCCGTCGCGTAGCCGCGCCATGCCGATGTTGTCGGTCGACACGCGGAGACGCGTGGCGACGAACAGCCGCTCGCACTCCTCGATCGCCTCCCATCGCTCCTCGATCGGCGTGAGGTTCCATCGCTCGCACTTGCGGCACACCACCCACAGCCGGCCGCGCGCGGCGTCGAACACCAGGCGGCGTCCGACGGGAAAATGCTCGACCGCCTCGTTGGTGCCGAGGCTCGCGTGGCAGAAGATGCAGGTCGAGTACATCGACGACCTCTACACCGCTCGAAGCTCAGATTTCCGCTGAAAGACCCAGTAGGAGTATACGAGCATGACCGCCGCGCCGGCGCCGATGGCCCACGACACGCCGATCAGGTGGGCGATGGTTCCTCCGATCAGCGAGCCGGCCACCGACGACAATCCCACGTTGATGAACGAGTACGCCGCCATCATCCGGCCGCGCAGCTCGTTCGGCACGAGGTGCTGGAGCGTCGCGTTCGCCACCGCGCCGTTGAGGATCATGGAGAATCCGACCCCGAGCAAAATGGGATACGCCAGCGACGCGCTGCGCACCAGCGAGAACACCAGTAACGCGCCGCCGAAGGCGAACGACGAGACACGGAGCATGCGTCCGCGCTGAATGCGGTCGCCGATCGCGGCGAGGAACAGCGCCCCCGACACGCCGCCGATTCCCACGCACGCGAGCAGCGCGCCGTAGCCGGCGGCGTCGAGGCCGAGGCGGTCGCGCGCCATCACGGGCATCAGCGTCAGATACGGCGTGCCGAGCACCGAGTATACCGCCACGAGTCGCATGAGCGCGGCCACGGCGGGCGTGTCGCGCATGTAGCGGATGCCCTCGCGAATGCCGTCCATGGGCGCGATCAGATGCTCCGGCGGCGTCCACGCCGGGAGCTTGATGAGGAAGAGTCCGGCGAGCACCGCCGCGTAGCTGAGCGCGTTCACGCCGAAGCACCAGGCGAGTCCGAGCTTCGCGATGATGATCGCGCCGATGCTCGGCCCGATGATCCGTGCGAGGTTGAAGCCGCTCGAGTTCAGGGCGATGGCGCCGGGCAGGTCGTCGCGGCCGACGAGCTCGATGACGAGCGACTGCCGCGCCGGGATCTCGAACGCGGTGATGAGCCCGTTGATCGACGCCATGGCGACCAACCAGCCCACGGTGACGTGTCCCGACCAGGTGAGCCACCAGAGCGCCGCCGCCTCGACGCCGAGGAGCGTCTGGGCGACCTTCACGAGCCGGAGCTTGTCCGTGCGGTCGACGACGACGCCGGCGTTGAGCGAGAACAGCAGCACGGGAAAGGACTGCGCCGCGGCGACGAAGCCAACGACGAACGCGCTGTTCGAGAGCTTCAGCGCCAGCCAGCCCTGCGCCATGACCTGCATCCAGGTGCCGATGAGCGACAGCGTCTGTCCGAACCAGAACAGTCGGAAGTTCCGATGCCGCTGAAGGGTCTGGAAGGGATTGAGAGACGCGGGCACGACTAATACTAAATCGGCCGGCCGAATCGCGGTTTCGCGACCCTGCGAGGCAGCGCGCCACTGACCTCGCGGCTGCCCGCTCCCACGGCTATCCTTTGAAAAGGAGGCCTGCTATGCGATTCCACACGTACACCAAGTTCAGTCACGAGCTCGCCGACGCCGTCGACCTGCAGTCGCTGCTCGACAAGCTCGCCGACTTTCTCCTGTCGTCCGGCTTCGCCGGCGGCGCCAACGAGTCGTACTACGGCATGGATGGCTCCGACGACGGCGACCGCTCGCTCGACGCGCTGAAGCAGGCGATCCTCGACGCGCTCATGGAGGGCGGTCAGTTCACGCCCGAGATGCTCGAGGCGCTGCGCGGCGGCGACGACGAAGAGGGCCAGGCGAAGCTCGCCAAGCTCCTCGACGATCTCGTGCAGCGGCTGATGCAGGAGGGCTACCTCAACCTCGAGCACGCCCCGCAGATGCCGGCGGGCCATCAGCCGGTCACCGGCCCGGGCAGCATCGCCAAAGCAGCGGCGCGCGACGTGAAGTTCAATCTCACCGAGAAAGGCATCGACTTCCTCGGCTATAAGACTTTACGAAACCTCCTCGGCTCGCTCGGCAAGTCGAGCTTCGGCAGCCACGACACCGCGTATCTCGCCACGGGCATCGAGTCCGACGGCTGGAGCAAGCCGTACGAGTTCGGCGACGTGCTGAACATCGACGTCAACGAAACGCTCAAGAACTCGCTGGCGCGCACCGGATCGCTCGAGGTGCCCATGGACCTCGACTACAGCGATCTCATGGTGCGCCAGGCGGAGTACCGCTCGTCGTGCGCCACGGTGCTGATGCTCGACTGCTCGCACTCCATGATCCTCTACGGCGAGGATCGCTTCACGCCGGCGAAGAAGGTCGCGCTGGCGCTCACCCACCTCATCCGCACGCAGTTCCCCGGCGACACGCTCAAGGTGGTGCTCTTTCACGACTCCGCCGAAGAGATTCCGCTCGCCACGCTGGCGACGGCGCAGGTCGGCCCGTATCACACCAACACCGCCGAGGGGCTCAAGCTGGCGCGCCGGTTGCTGATGGCGCAGAAGAAGGACATGAAGCAGATCATCATGATCACCGACGGCAAACCGAGCGCGCTGACGATGCCGAACGGGCAGATCTACAAGAACTCTTTCGGGCTCGACACCACGGTCATCGCGCAGACGATCAAGGAAGTGGCGCAGTGCCGGCGCTCGGGCATCATGATCAACACCTTCATGCTGGCGCGCGACCGCACCCTCGTGGAGTTCGTGAAGAAGGTGTCGGAGATCAGTCGCGGCAAAGCGTACTTCACCTCCACGATGACGCTCGGGCAGTTCATTCTCATGGACTTCCTCAAGCGCAAGACGAAGAAGGTCAGCTAGCCCTCTATGCAGCGCAGCACAATCGACGCGGTACGACGTACCGCGATTGCCGCGGCCGTCTGTCTCTCGGCGGCCTGCGGCGGCGGCAGCGGGGGCTCGGGCGTCACAGGGCCGATTCCCACACCGCCCCGCACCGACACCGTTCCAAGCTTTGCCGGCTTCGACATCGGCGTATATCCCGGCGACGCCGCGATGCACGCGTGGGTGCATCCGGCGTCGCCGTACTATTGGGCGGGCTACTACCTCCCGGCGCCCTGCCATCGCGATACGACGTGGTCGAACAAGTACGCCGCGGTCACGAGCATGGGGTGGGGCGTGGCGGCGCTGTATGTCGGACAGCAAGACTTTTCGCAGATGTCGGCGTCGGCGGCGCGCGCCGAACAGGCCGGACAGGAGTTGGTCACGTGTTCGTCGACGCTCCTGACCACGACGCAGGGCACGGACGAAGCGACCGATGCCGTGACCAAGATGCGCGCCGACGGGTTTCCGGACAGGAGCGTGATCTTTCTCGACGTGGAGCCGGTCACCACGGTGACGCCCGCGTTATTACAGTACTATCACGCCTGGATCGCCGGCGTGCTGCACGACGGCCGCTACCGCCCGGGGGTTTACGCCGCGAAGGCCAACGCCCCAACGTTGTACGCGGCGGCGCTCGAAGACTTCCGCGCCGCGGGATCGACTGACGTTCCGTTCTTCTGGATCGCGGCGAGCGGCAACTTCTCGCTCACGTCGCCACCTACCGCCGTCGGCTTGGACTACGCAAAGCTCTGGCAAGGCATGTTCAACGTGACGCAGACGTGGAACGGCGTGTCGCTCAACATCGATGCCGACGTAGCGTGGAGCAAATCTCCGAGCGCGCCTTGATCGCGCTCCGTGAAACCAGCTCCTTCGACTCGTTGCGCTCGCTCAGGATGACAGGCGCGCTACACCTGCTTCGCCAGTATCCGCTGCAACATCCCGCTGTCGATGTTCCCGCCGCAGAAGATGACCGCCACCTTCTTTCCGGCGAGTCGGTCGCGCAGCTTCGCCAGCCCGGCGAACCCCATCGCCCCGGCGCCCTCGACGAGATTGTGCGTCACCGACAGGATGGTGCGCAGACTCTCCGCGATCTCGGCGTCCGTCACCGTCACG
Organism: Gemmatimonadota bacterium; assembly: GCA_028287235.1. GTDB lineage: Bacteria > Gemmatimonadota > Gemmatimonadetes > Gemmatimonadales > Gemmatimonadaceae > JAQBQB01. Next base: position 217,083 of record JAQBQB010000023.1, read on the forward strand.
AAACCGGCGAGGCCCGCACGCAGCGCGGGAAAGGTGAGATCGTACGTCGCACGCGTCGCGACACCTTCCGCGAACGTATCGACGCGTGACGTGGTGAGCCGCTTACCGGCATGCCACGAGTCGTGAATCGCCGGCGCGCCGGCCGCCTGCACGCCGTACACGTCGAGACGCGGCGCGAGCTCGCGCGCCACGGTCAACGCGCCCACGGCCTGTGACCCTCCGCCGACCGCGATCACGATCGCGTCGAGGGTCGAATCCTGCTCGAGAATCTCGAGCGTCATCGTGCCCGCGCCGGCGATGATTCGCGGATCGTTCGTCGAGTGCGCCACCACGCGTCCTTCGCTCGCGGCGAGCCGCTGCATCACCGTCACCGCCTCGTCGTAGTCGCGTCCCTCTTCGACTACCGTGCCGCCCAGCGCACGCATGGCGGCGTTCTTCTCCGGGTTGTTCCCGGCGGGAACGCAGATCGTGGTCTTCACGCCGAGCAACTTGCCGCCGTACGCGATTCCCTGGCCGTGATTTCCCGTCGACGCGGCCACCACGCCGCGGCGCCGCTCGTCGTCGTTCAGCGACGTCATGAACGACAGTCCATTCCGGATCTTGAACGAGTTGGTCGGCTGATGGTTCTCGTGCTTGGCGAAGACCCGCATGCCGCTGCCGGCGAGCTCGCCGAGCTGCGGATACTCGCGCAGCGGCGTTGGCTGCAGATACGGCGACAACCGCTCGCGCGCCGCGCGCACGTCGTCGAGGGTGATCGGCCATTCCGTCTTGGGCGTCGTGGACGTCGTGGACATGTCGGTCATCGGGTTGTCAGTGCATGGGAAGCGCCGTGCCGACGAGAAACGCCGTCGCGGCGACGACGAGCGCACCGAGCAACAGCTCGGCGGTCGCGCTCCGTTGGAAACGGAATTTAGTGTCCGAATCCCACTCCGGCCGCACCGCGGTGCGTTGGTGATACAACCCGAAGGCGAGCAGGCCGAGCACGAGGACGATCTTCCGGAACAGGATCTTGCCGTAGTCGGTCGTCCACAGGTCGCCGACGGCGCCGAGCCGCAGCCAGCTCGCGACGAGTCCCGTGACGAGAACGATCGCGACGCACTCGATCGCCGCGCGGTGGTACGATCGCACGAGCCGCGAACCGGCGCGCGCACGCTCCACGTCGTCGAGCGAGCGCAGCGACGGGAATCCGCACAACAACAGCGCGGTCAACGCGCCCAACCATCCGCCGCCGCCGATGAAGTGCGCGAGATCCATCGCGATCGCGAGTGGCAGATAGCGCAGCGACGCACCGGCGTGGCCGGTGGCGCCCTCGGACGCCGCAATCGCGACGGCGCCCAGCCCCGCCACGATCCACCCCGTTCGCGATCCGCGCGCCAAGAGCAGCCCCACGAGCGCGATCGCCGCACCAACGAGGCCGATCAGCCACCCGTGCCCCCAGCGCGTGCTCTCGGCCACCATCATGACCGCGCGAAAGCGCCCGCTCGACGCGTTCGGAATCAGATCCGATTCGGCGACCACGCGCGTGAGTGTCGCGATGACGAACAGCAACAGCGCCGATTGCGCGAGCCGGCGCACGCGATCGTCGCTCTCCGCCACCACCGCCGCGGGCAGCGCCGCGCCGGGCAGCACCACGACACGAAACACCACGGTGCCGATCAGGACGAGCACCGCGACGAGCTCCGCCCAGCGGAGGGCGACGGGAAACTCGACGATCGGCGCCGGAGTGACGATGGCGTTCGACTTGGCCCGCGGCATTGCCGTCACGGGCGTCACCGGCGCCGAGACCGGCTGCTCGGCCATCGGGAGAACGGCGGGTGCTGGAGGCGCTGCTGCCGAGATGACGGTGAACGTGTACTTCCCATTGGACGGGTGACCGTCGGCCGCGGCGGTGTTCCAGACCACGGTGTACCGTCCGCCCGCCAACGCCGCGGGAATCGCCGCGGTGATCGCCATCTTGTCGCCCGTCATCGCGGCCACTGGGCCCAACGCGACCTCGGCTCCGGCCGAGTCGAGCAGCTTGAGGCCCGTGAACTTGAGCTCCGGACTCTCCGAGAACCAGAGCGACAGCGCCGCGGGTGTCGCGTTCAATTTGGCGTTCGCCGCCGGCGTGCTGCGAACGAGATGCGCGTGAGCGAAGAGGAGGGCGGGAGTGACGATCACCGCCAGCGCTGCGCACAGAAGCGCCAGAATTCGTGTTCTGATTGTGTATTGCACGCGCATAGATTGGTCGCATGGGGCGAACAACGCAAACGGTCGGGCGAAAGATAGATCCGGCGATCAGCAGCGTCTTCGGGCGAAAGCTGCGGTCGTGGTACCGGCGCAACGCGCGCGACCTGCCCTGGCGGCGCACGCGCAACGCCTACGAGATCCTCGTCTCGGAGTTGATGCTGCAGCAGACGCAGGTCTCGCGCGTGGTCACCAAGTACGGGGAGTTTCTCGAGCAATTCCCCACGCTCGCCGACGTCGCACGCGCGAAGCCGGCCCGCGTCATGGAAGCGTGGGAAGGCCTTGGCTACTACGCCCGCGCGCGGAACCTCCACGCGCTGGCGCGTGAGGTGACCGACCACGGACGTACACCGAACGTGGCGATTCCGGCCGATCCGCTGTCGCTGCGCGCGCTGCCGGGCATCGGCGCCTACACCGCCGGAGCGGTCGCGTCGTTCGCCTACGAGCGGCGTGCCGCGCTGGTGGACACGAACGTCGCGCGGGTGCTCAAGCGCGTCTTCGCGCCGCATGCCGACGTGAAGTCGACCAAAGGCCAGAAGGTGCTCTGGGGCATCGCCGAGTCGATCCTGCCACGCACCGGCCGCACGACGTGGACGCACAACCAAGCGCTCATGGAGCTCGGCGCATTGGTCTGCACGGCCCGCATCGCCCACTGCGACAAGTGCCCCGTGCGGAGCGTTTGCCGTTCGGCGGCGAAACAACCGGGTGGGTATCGCGCGTAGGGCCTCGAGGCCAACTGGGGCCGATCGTCCCGAGGAGGAGAGCGATGGACCGCGCGGTATTGGAAGACTTCCTTGTATTCACAGCGCTGATCGTGGGCACCGGATGTCTGACCGGCATCATCATCACGTGGCTCAAGCGGCGCGGCCGCGCCGAGCTCACCTCGTCGCAGCTCATGAACCGGCTCGACGACATCTCCGAGCGCCTCGCGCGGCTCGACGGGTCGGTAGACACGATGGCCGTCGAGGTCGAGCGCATCTCCGAAGCCCAGCGCTTCACGGCTCGCGTGTTGGCCGAGCGTGCCGCGCAGCCGGCCCTGCCCGAGAAGCCCCGTTCAGCCGGCTCCTCGACTCCGCACTAGCGCTAACGACCGCCGGGGCGGTGCGCTGAGTAGAGCAACCAGAATCCGCCGGTGAGACCAATGGCGATGACCGCGCGGCGGATGTAGCGCTGAGGCACCCGCTGCGCCGCCCGCGCGCCCAAGTAGCCGCCGCCGATCGATCCGACCGCCATGCTCAGCGCCACCGACCAGGTCACCAGGCTGCTGAAGGCGAACATCGCCGCGGCGACGAAGTTCATGCAAAGGCCGCCCCAATTCTTGAGGCCGTTCATGCGATGGATGTTCGTCAGTCCCATGAAGCCGAGGATTGCCAGCATCATGATGCCCACACCGGCGCCGAAGTAGCCGCCGTAGATCCCCAAGCAGAACTGCACGAACAGGATCGACGGCTTGGGGAAGTGCCGCGTGCGCTCGGCGTCGGACGCGTCGTCGGCCGTGGAGGCGCCGGGCGACAGGCGCGCGGCGCGGCGTTCCCGGACCTTCTTCATGACCACCGGCTGGAGCATGAAGAGCGACGTGGCGCCCAGGACGAGCCAGGGCACCAGCTCGGCGAAGCGCTCGGGCGGCGTTCGCAGGAGCAGCCAGGCCCCAACCGCGCCGCCGGTCAGGCTCGGAAGCGCGAAGCCGATTGCCCACTTTCGTGCCCCGGCGAGCTCGCCGCGATAGCCCCACATGCTGCTGACGGCGCCCGGCCAGAGGGCCACCGTGCTCGTTGCGTTGGCCACGATCGGCGTGATGCCGAGTCCGACCAGCGCGGGAAAGGTGAGGAGGGTGCCGCCGCCGGCGATTGCGTTCATGCCGCCCGCGACCACCGAGATCAAAACGACGGCGAGGAGCTTCAAACCTTGAGGAAGTAGCATCGAAAGAAGCCTAAGCCGTTGGCGGTCAGGCTTCATCCCTTAGATTTCGCCGCACGTGAGACGGAGCCCGCGACGAGTTGCTCCGCCTTGACCTCTCTGGGAGATCGTGAGCATGGGCAACACGCAACCGACGCCGCCATCCGGCGAGCTTCGGGCGACGGGAACGCTTGACATCAAGGATTCTCGCACCGACAAGACTTACTCCGTTCAGATCCTGCAGGGTGGCCCCGAAGGGGACACCGCCACGCGGGCGATGGACCTTCGCCAGATCAAGACGTCGCCCGACGAGTTTGGGATGATGACCTACGATCCGGCGTTCATGAATACGGCATCGTGCAAGAGCGCGATCACGTTCATCGACGGCGACAAAGGAATCCTACGGTATCGTGGGTACCCCATCGAGCAGCTGGCCGAGAAATCGACCTTCCTCGAAGTCGCGTGGCTGCTGCGCAACGGCGAGCTGCCGGCGCAGCCCGAGTACGACAAGTGGGTGCACGACATCACGTACCACACGTACGTGCACGAGAACATCAAGACGTTCCTGCAGGGCTTCCGCTACGACGCGCATCCGATGTCGATGATGTGCTCCGCGGTCGCGGCGCTGTCGTCGTTCTATCCGGAAGCCAAGAACATTCACGATCCGGCATCGCGCGACATTTCCATCATTCGCCTGCTGGCGAAGATGCCGACGCTCGCCGCGTTCTGTTATCGCCACAGCAAGGGCCTGCCGTTCATCTACCCCGACAACGACCTGAGCTACACCGAGAATTTCCTCTCGATGGTGGCGCGCATGTCGGAGCCGAAGTACGAGGCGAACCCGATCTTCGTGAAGGCGCTGGAGATTCTGTTCATCCTCCACGCGGACCACGAGCAGAACTGCTCGACGAGCGCGGTGCGCGCCATCGGGTCCTCGCAGGTCGATCCCTTCTCGGCCATCGCCGGCGGCGTGGCGGCGCTCTACGGTCCGCTGCACGGCGGCGCGAACGAGCAGGTGCTGCGCATGATCGCCGAGATCGGCGATCCGAAGAACGTGCCCAAGTTCATCGACGAGGTGAAGGGCGGAAAGGGCAGCAAGCTGATGGGCTTTGGCCACCGCGTGTACAAGAGCTACGACCCGCGCGCCAAGATCGTGAAGAAGCTGGCCGACGAAGTGTTCAAGGTCGTGGGCGTGGACAAGGATCTCGAGATTGCGCTCAAGCTCGAGGAAGCGGCGTTGAACGACGAGTACTTCGTGTCGCGGAAGCTCTACCCGAACGTGGACTTCTACACGGGCTTGATCTACCGCTCGATGGCGTTCCCCACGGACTTCTTCACCGTGCTGTTCGCGGTGGCGCGTACGTCGGGCTGGCTGGCGCAGTGGGAAGAGATGCTCAACGACAAGGAGCAGAAGATCGCTCGTCCGCGGCAGATCTACGTGGGCTATGGCGAGCGGCCGTTCGCGAGCAAGCTGACGGATCGGTTTCCCAAGGCGAAGTAGCGTGGGGCGTGGGGCGTGGGGCGTGGGGCGTGGGGCGTGGGGCGATGACTACGCGCCCCACGCCCCACGGCCAACGCTCAACGCCTGCACGATCTCCCATTCCTTCGCCGTGACCGGCTGAGCTGACAGCCGGCCGATCTTGATCAGGGCCATGTTCTCGAGGCCCTTGGTCTTTTTCAGCTCGTCGAGCGACAGCGGCCGCTTCAGCCGCTCGACACCCCGCAAGTCCACCATGAACCAGGTGGGCGCGTCCGCCTTGCTCTTGGGATCGAAGTGCGGGTCCTTTGGATCGAGCGCCGTGGGGTCGGGGTACGCCTCGCGGACCACCTCGGCCACTCCCACCACCGCCGCTGGATTGGCGTTCGAGTGGTAGAAGAAGACGAGATCGCCCTTCTTCATGGCGCGGAGATGATTTCGCGCCGCGTAATTGCGAATGCCGTCCCAGTGCGTCGTCTTCTTGGGCAGCGCGAGCAGGTCGTCGAACGAGAACACCTCGGGCTCGGACTTTACGAGCCAGTATTGGCGGTCTGGCATGTCGGGTCGTGGAAGGGGTGCATCCCGTCTATCAAAGAATTACCATAGGATGATGAAGTACTTCGCGGTTCGGTGCTCCGTTCGACTCGGCTTCGTGAGCCTGCTGGCGCTCACGCTAGTGCGCGCCGGTTCGGCCGGCGCGCAAGCCGGACCTGCCGATCCGTACCGGTGGCTGGAGAACGTCACGGCCGTCGACGTTCACGCCTGGGCCGCCGCGCAGAATGTCTCGACGGAGACCTTCCTCGCGCAACTCCCGCGGCGGAAGGAGATTCAGGAGCGGCTCGCGCGCGCGTGGGCGTACCCCAAGCTCAGTGCCCCGTTCGGCGGCGGCGAGCGGCTGTTCTACTACGAGAACAGCGGCGTGGAGAACCAGCCCGCGCTGTATGTGCAGGACAGCCCCAAGACCGCGCCGCGCGTGTTGATCGACCCGAACGCTTTCTCGCGCGACGGTCTCATCGCCATTGTCGACCAGGCAGCATCGCCCGACGGCCGCTATCTCGCCTATGCCGTGGCCACGCAGGGTTCGGCGTGGCGGGTCGTGCGCGTGCGCGACGTTCGCTCCGGCCAGGACACCGGCGAGGAGCTTCAGGGCATCAAGGACGGTCCGCTCTCGTGGACGCGCGACGAGCGCGGCTTCTTTTACGTTCGCTCCGACCTGAATCGTCCCGCGCCGACGTCGAACCCGCTTGCGCCGGACGGACGCCAGCGTGTGTTCTATCACCGCGTGGGCCGCGCGCAAGCCGACGACGAGCTTCTGTACGAGGACATGCGCCACCCCGACTGGCTGCTCCGTGCCGACGTGAGCGAGGACGGCCAGTACCTGGTGATCGCCGCGCGCGTCGGAGCGGGCGCCGACGTCGCGAGCCGGCTCTACTTCATCGACCTCGACAACCCGAAGCGTCCGAACCTCGGCGCGCCCATCGTGAAGCTGTTCGACGAGGGCGACGCGATGTACGAGTTCGTGGCGAACAACGGGCCGGTCTTCTTCATCCGCACCACGAAGAACGCGCCGCGCGCGCGCCTCGTCGCCGTCGACATCAACGCCGCGGACGAGAATCACTGGACGCCCGTGGTGCGCGAGACGTACGACCCGCTCGTGGGCGTGACCCGCGTGGACGATCGCATCGTGGCGCACCGGATCCACGACGCGCATTCGGTGCTCGAGCTGTATGCGTTGGACGGAGGTAACCGCGGCGTGATTCCCCTTCCGGGCGTCGGCACCGTGACCGAGATCAACGGCCGCGGCGACTTTCGCGAGCTCTACTTCCGCTACGCGTCGTTCATCCACCAGCCCGCCGTCTTCCGCTTCGATCTCGAGACACGGGCCACCGTGCCCTACAAGGAGACGCACGCCGACAGCGCGCTCGCGGCGTACGAGACGACACAGCTCTACTTCACGAGCAAGGACGGCACGCGCGTGCCGATGTTCCTCACGGCGCGCCGCGGCATCACGCTCGACGGGTCGCACGCCGCGCTGTTGAGCGGCATCGGGAGCTTCGGTGCGGCCGCGACGCCGGTCTTTTCGCCGGCGGTGGCGGCGTGGCTCGAGCTGGGCGGCGTGTACGCCGTCGCCAACGTTCGGGGCGGCGGAGAGTATGGGCGCGCGTGGCACGAAGCCGCCACCGGCGCACATAAACAAGTTGCCGTAGACGACTTCCTCGCGGCCGCGCAATTCCTCGTGGATCAGCGCTACACGCGCGCGTCGATGCTCGGCGCAGCGGGCCGTGGAGCGGGCGCTTTGCTGGCCGGCGCGGCGGTGGTCGAGCGTCCCGAGCTGTTCGGCGCCGCCGCGCTCGACGCCGGTCTGCTCGACATGGCGCGCTTCAGCCGGTTCACCATCGGGCCGCGCTGGATTCCGGAGTTCGGATCGCCCGACAGGCCGGCCGACCTGCGCGCGCTGCTCGGCTATTCTCCGCTGCAGAATCTGCGAAGCGGCGTGCGCTATCCGCCCATGCTCGTCAGCGTGGGCGAGCACGACGAGGTGGCGACACCTGCCCATTCGTACAAGTTCGCCGCCACGCTCCAGGCGCTTCAGGCGCTTCAGGCGCTTCAAGCCGGCGGCTCGCCGGCGCCGGCGCTGCTTCGCGTGGAGTACGACGCTGGCTTCGGGCCGGGAGTTCCCGCGGCGAAGCAGATGGCGCTCGAGGCGGACCAGCTCGCGTTTCTCGCCAACGCGCTGCATATCGTGCGCTGAGCGCCGCGCGCGCGCCTTGCTGCGCGTGGGGTGCAACGCCACCTTTCGCCCATGAGCGTGCTCGCGAGCTACGAATCATTCATCCCTGTCGCTCGAAGCGCGCTGCTCTTCATTGGCGCGCTCGTCGCGGTGATCTGCGCCTTCGATTGGGCAGTGCGCACGCGGCGCATCAATCCGTTCAACCGCGCGGCGCGTTTTTTTCGCGGGCGCGTGGACCCGCTGATGCATCCCATCGAGCGCGTGCTCGTTCGAACCGGCGGCAACCCCGCCACCGCGCCTTGGTGGGCGCTCGCGGCGTACGCCATCTGCGGCATTCTGCTGATCAGCCTTCTCCAGTTCATCGGCTCGATCCTGTCGCAGATCATGTTCGCGTCGCAGAATCCGGGGAGCATTCCGCTGCTGCTCCTGTCGTGGGTGTTCGCGGTGCTTCGGCTCGCGCTCCTCGTTCGGGTGCTGTCGTCCTGGTTTCCGATTTCGCCGTTCTCGAAATGGATTCGCTGGTCGTACGTGCTCACCAACTGGATGATCACGCCGCTCAGCCGGATCATTCCACGAATCGGGATGATCGACATCACGCCGATCGTCGCCTGGTTTTTGCTAAACATCATCCAGCGGCTGTTGGGCATTCCCTGAGCGACTCGGACGGCCGAGGCCGGCACTCGATTTGCCCATTTGCATCTTCGCAGCAGGTGCGCCGGCAGTTATGATTCTCGCCGTGTGTTCGAAGCGAATCACCAAGCGGGCGTGTACGACGACGCCGGAGTCACTCACCGCTGAAGCAGGAATCCATGACGAAGATTTTGTTGGTGGGCACGGAGCTGGCGCTCCTGGAAGGATTGTCGCAATCGCTCGCCAGTGCCGGGTTCACCCCGCAGGTCGCCCAAACGCTGCATGAAGCTCGCGAGCTCGCGCTGCAGAGTCCTCCACTCGTCGCCGTCGTCAGCCGCGTGCTGGCCGCGGCCGCAAGCGGCGAAGCGCTGAGCATTCCGCTGGCAGCCGGCGGCGCGCTGCTGCTGTATCGCTCCGTCGGGAGCCTGCTCGTCACGCTCTCTCCCACGATGCAGCGCGCGGTGCTGGCGGATCTCACGCTACCCCTCGAGCGAAACCGCCTGATGGCGCTCGTGCAGTATGTCGGAGACCGGCTCAAGGTCACCGGGCGGGGACGGACGAGCGGAGAAAACGAGAGCGTGCCGCCCGAAAGCAGGGTTTAGGGTATTGGGTATAGGGTTTAGGGAAGGTGTGCGGGCGCGCCGTGGGCGCGCCCGCTTCGTTAGATGGCCTTTCTCGGTCCATCCATCAAGTCGCGCCGCAGGCGCGACGTACCTCCCCTAAACCCTGGACCCCGGCCCCTAGCCCCCGGTATCGGGGGCCCTCTTCTCTGACCGTCCGCCCGCTATTAAGCTTCTGGTTACATCCGAGTTCGTGGCGATTTCAGGCAACTTGCGGCCACGTTAAATATTTCGCTAAAGCGCCGGCCCCAGCGCTTGCGTTGTGGGCATTTTTTCTATTCCGGCCTAACGATGTCCGAAACGACCCTTCCGTATCCCGTCGCAGCACCGTCCTCGAACGACACGTCGCCGAGCGCGTATCTGAGCGCCCTTGCCGACCGGGTCCTCGTGTACGACGGCGCGATGGGAACGAGCATCCAGCGCTTTCACCCCACCCCGGACGACTTCGGCGGAAAGTCGCTCGAGGGCTGCAACGACGTCCTCGTGCTCACGCGGCCCGACATCATCGGCGCGATCCACGAGTCGTTCCTTGCGGTGGGCTGCGACGTCGTCGAGACGTGCACCTTCCAGTCGACGCCGCACCGGCTGCGCGAATGGGGCATCGAGGAAAAGACCGCGGAGCTGAACATCGCCGCCGCGCGGTTGGCCCGCGCCGCCTGCGACAAGTATTCCACGCCCGACAAGCCACGCTTCGTCGCCGGCTCGATCGGACCCACCGGCATGCTGCTGTCGAGCAGCGATCCGGTGCTGTCGAAGACCACGTTCGCGGAGCTCGAGGAGAACTACTACATCCAGGCGAAGTATCTCGTCGAAGGCGGCGTCGACGTGCTGCTCGTCGAGACGGCGCAGGACATCCTCGAGATGAAGGCTGCCGTCGCCGGCTTCGAGCGGCTGTTCGCCGAGATCGGACATCGCGTGGCGGTTCAGGCGCAGGTCACGCTCGACACGAGCGGACGCATGCTGCTCGGCACCGACATCGCGAGCGCGATGACGACGCTCGAGGCGCTGCGCGTCGACGTCATCGGGTTGAATTGCTCGACGGGGCCCGAGCACATGCGCGAGCCGATCCGCTTCCTCGCGGAAAGCTCCACGCGGCCGGTGTCGTGTATTCCGAACGCCGGTCTGCCGTTGAACACGGGAACGGGCGACGCGGTCTATCCGCTCGAGCCGGTGCCGATGGCCGAAATGCTCGGCGAGTTCGTCGAGAAGTTCGGCGTGCGCATCGTGGGCGGGTGTTGCGGCACGACGCCGGATCATCTGGCGGCGATTGTCAAACGCGTGGGGCGTGGAGCGTTGGGCGTTGGGCGCGATGGCGACTCACTGCCTATGCCCCACGCCTCACGCCCCACGCCCAACGCCCCACGCCCAACGCCCCACGCCGGCTCGACTCGCGGGTCCAAGATTCCCCGCGCCTCGTCGGCCATGCGCGCCACCGACTTCGACCAGAACCCCAAGCCGCTGCTCATCGGCGAGCGCGTGAACGCGCAGGGCTCGCGGAAAGTGAAGCGTCTGCTCCTGGCCGAGGACTACGAGGGCATCTCGGACGTAGCGCGCGAGCAGGTGGAGTCGGGCGCGCACGTGCTCGACGTCTGCGTGGCCGTCACCGAGCGCGGCGACGAAGCGGAGCAGATGGCGAAGGTCGTCAAGCTGCTCTCGATGACCGTCGACACGCCGATCATGATCGACTCCACCGAGCCGGCCGTGATTCAACGGGCACTCGAAGCGATTCCGGGGCGCGCGATCATCAACTCCATCAACATGGAGAATGGGCGCGAGCGCATCGACGCCGTGGTGCCGCTCGCCAAGAAGCATGGCGCGGCGCTCGTCGCGCTCACGATCGACCCGATCGGCATGGCCAAGACGCGCGAGCGGAAGCTCGAGATCGCGAAGAAGATTTACGACATCGTCGTGCACGAGTATGGGCTCAAGCCGGAAGATCTGATCTATGACGATCTGACCTTCACGCTCGCGACCGGCGATGCCGAATGGATCGACTCCGCCGTGGAGACGATCGAAGGCATTCGCCTCATCAAGCGCGAGCTGCCGGGCGTCTTCACGAGCCTCGGCGTGTCGAACGTGAGCTTCGGACTCAATCCGGAAGCGCGCGGCGTGCTCAACTCGGTGTTCCTGCATCACTGCGTCGAAGCGGGCCTCGACATGGCGATCGTGAACCCCGCGCACGTGCAGCCGTACGCCGAGATTCCGGACGAAGAGCGCGCGCTCGCCGACGACCTCGTCTTCAATCGCCGGCCCGACGCGCTGCAACACTTCATCGAGCGCTTCGATGGACGCGGCGCCGGCGCGGCGCGCGAAGTCGAAAAGGAAGATCCCACCGCGGGCATGACCGCCGATCAGAAAGTGCACTGGATGGTCGTGCACCGAAAGAAAGAGGGCATCGAGGCGGCGCTCGACGAGGCCGGCGTGCGCGAGCAGCCGGTGCGCGTGCTCAACGAGGTGCTGCTGCCCGCGATGAAGGAGGTCGGCGACAAGTTCGGCGCGGGCGAGCTGATTCTGCCCTTCGTGCTGCAATCGGCCGAAGCGATGAAAAAAGCGGTGAAGCACCTCGAGCAGTTCCTGGAGCGCGCCGAGGGCTATACCAAAGGACGCGTCGTGCTCGCGACGGTGTACGGCGACGTGCACGACATCGGCAAGTCGCTCGTCAACACGATTCTCTCGAACAACGGCTACACCGTGTTCGACTTGGGCAAGCAGGTGCCGGTGAACACGATCATCGAGAAGGCGCTCGAGGTGAACGCCGACGCGATCGGTCTGTCGGCGCTGCTCGTCTCGACGTCGAAGCAGATGCCGTTGTGCGTGCAGGAGCTCGACCGGCGCGGCATTCACATTCCGGTGCTCATCGGCGGCGCGGCGATCAACCGCCGCTTCGGCCGGCGCGCGTTGTACGTGGAAGGCGAGCGCGCGTACGACTCGGGTGTGTTCTACTGCAAGGACGCGTTCGAGGGGCTCGACACGATGGACAAGCTCCAGGATGTCGAGGGTCGTTCCGCGTACATCGGCAAACTCCTCGAGGATGCGCGCAACGACAAATTCCTGCACGCTAACGTGGGCAAAGACATGTCGTCGGGCACGTCCGACGGAAAGCGCAGCGAGGTCTCCGCGGACAATCCGGTGCCGAGCTCGCCCTTCTTCGGCACGCGCACGCTCACGGACATTCCGCTCGACGAAGTGTTCGCGCTGCTCGACCTCGACGAGCTCTATCGCCTGCAGTGGGGCGGTCGCGGCTCCGGTCCGGAATACGAAGCGACGGTGAAGAACGAGTTCGAGCCCACGCTCGCGCGCCTCAAGGAATCGGCGAAGCGCGAAAGGTGGCTGCAGCCAAAGGCCATCTATGGCTTGTTCCCCGTGCAGACACTGGGGAACGATCTCATCGTCTACGATCCCGACGCCTACAAGGCCGACGAAACGAAGACGGAGATCGGCCGCTTTCACTTCCCTCGTCAGGAAGATCGCGAGCGCTTGTGCATCGCCGACTACTTCCGCGCGGTGGAGACGGGCGACGTCGATGTCGTCGCGCTCCAGATCGTGACCGTGGGAGATGCCGCGTCGGAGAAGTTCCAGACGCTGCAATCCGCGAACGAGTACACCGAGGCGTTCTACGTCCACGGGCTCGGCGTGGAGACGGCCGAAGCGGTCGCCGAATGGATGCATCGCAAGATCCGCCACGACCTGGGCGTGCCGGCCGGACAGGGCAAGCGATATTCGTGGGGCTACGGCGCGTGTCCCGACCTCGAGGATCACGCGCAGGTGTTCAAGCTGTTGCCGGCCGAGCGCGAGCTCGGCATGCAGATGACCTCGTCGTTCCAACTCATGCCCGAACAGAGCACCGCGGCGATCATCGTCCATCACCCGCAGGCGAAGTACTACGCCGTGCGCGCCGAGACCAGCCGATGACGACGAAACTGGACCGCCTGCTCGACCCACACGCCATCATCATGTTCGACGGCGCGATGGGCACGATGCTGTACAGCAAGGGCGTGTTCATCAACCAGTGCTACGACGAGCTGAATCTCCGCGCGCCGGACATGGTGCGCGACATTCACAAGCAGTACGTCGATGCCGGCGCCGACGTCATCGAGACGAACAGCTTCGGCGCGAACCGCCTCAAGCTCACGCAGCATGGACTGCAGGAGCAGGTGCTCGAGCTGAATCGAGCCGCGGCCAAGCTGGCGCGCGAAGCGGCGGGCGATCGCGCACTCGTCGCGGGCGCCGTTGGCCCGCTCGGCGTTCGGCTCGAGCCGTACGGCCCCACGAGCAAGGACGAGGCGTGCGCCATCTTCCGCGAGCAGATGGAAGGGCTCGTCGACGGCGGGGTGGACTGCTTCATTCTCGAGACGTTCGGCGACCTCGAGGAGATCGAGCAGGCCATCCGCGCCGCGCGCTCCGTGGCGCCCGACATGCCGATCATCGCGCAGATGACGATCGGCGCCGACTGCCTCACGCCCTACGGCGCGAGTCCCGAAGACGTCGTGCGCGAGCTCGACGCGTGGGGCGCCGACGTGATCGGTCTCAATTGCTCGGTGGGCCCGCAAACGATTCTCGATTGCATCGAGAAGATGGCGCCGCAGACGCGCCGCAAGCTGAGCGCGCAGCCGAACGCCGGCATGCCGCGCGACGTCGGCGGCCGCAGCTTTTACATGGCGAGCCCCGAGTACATGGCGACGTACGCGCGCCACCTCGTACAGGCGGGCGCAAAGATCGTGGGCGGCTGCTGCGGCACGACGCCCGACCACATCCACGCGATGGTCGAGGGCATTCGTCCGCTCGCGCCGCGTCTCGAGAACATGGCGACGGTGTTCGCCGGTCCGGACCGCCGCGCGACCGGCGCGGTCGGCGCCACCGAGGTCCGCGCCAAGGAAGGCGTGGAGCCCGTGCCCTTCGCCGAGCGCTCGCGCTGGGCGGGGAAGCTGGCGCGCGGACAGTTCGTCACGTCGGTGGAGATCGTACCGCCGCGCGGGGTGGACGCCACGCGCATGCTCGCCGACACCGCGCGCCTCAAGACGGCCGGCGTCGACGCGGTGAACGTCCCCGACGGCCCGCGCGCGCAAAGCCGCATGGGCGCGCTCATGACGAGCGTGCTGATCGAGCAGCAGGTGGGCATCGAGACGGTGACGCACTACGCCTGCCGCGACCGCAACCTGCTGGGCATGCTCAGCGACTTGCTGGGTGCGTCGGCCGTGGGGCTTCGCAATCTGCTCGTCATCACCGGCGACCCGCCGAAGATGGGCCCCTACCCCGACGCCACGGCGGTGTTCGACGTCGACGCGATCGGCTTGACGAACCTCGTCAGCAACCTGAATCGCGGGCTCGATCCCGGCGGCAACGCCATCGGACAGCCCACGCGCTACGCCATCGGCGTTGGCGTGAATCCGGTTGCGATCGATCCGGGCCACGAGCTCCGCCGCTTCGAGTGGAAGGTGGAAGCGGGCGCCGAATACGCGATCACGCAGCCGGTGTTCGACCCGAGCCAGCTCGAGGCGTTCTTCACCCGCATCGGCAGCGATCACATTCCCATCATCGCGGGCATCTGGCCGCTGGTGTCCGTGCGCAACGCGGAGTTCCTTGCCAACGAAGTGCCCGGCGTCGAAGTGCCCGATGCGATCATCGCGCGGATGCGGAAGGCGAACGACAAGTCGAAGGAGCACGCGGTGGCCGAAGGCATTGCGATCGCGCGCGAGATGCTCGAGCGAATCAAGCCGCTCGTGCAGGGCGTGCAGGTCTCGGCGCCGTTCGGAAAGGTGGAGTTGGCGTTGCAGGTGTTCGCGTAGCTCTGGGTTCGCTGCGCGGATCACACGCTCGTCTTCGCGGCGGTGAGCAGCGCTAGCAGCTCGGCGTCCGAAAGTTTCTGCCACCCGACGGGACACGGCCATACCCTGCGCCGCCCGTCTCTCGACGCGAAGATCAGACCCGGATTCTCCGTCTGCGGCAGAAAATCCCACTCGAGGGCGAGCTCGATGCTCCAGGTCGACTCGTCGTAGACCTCCCACTCCGTGCCGCGCTCGTCGACGATCACCCGTGCCCGGTCCCCGGGCGTCGCCCAGTAGCCCACAGCGGCCATCCGTCAGGGAGAGGAGGACTACGATGCCTCGCAGACGGGCTACAATGTATCGGCGGCGCGCCGGCGCGCTACGTCACGCCGTTTCAGCGGCCGCGGCGAGCGCGAGACAGCGGGCGCAGCGAGCTATATTTCCCTCCATGCGCGCCATCCTGCTCATCGACCACGGCTCCGTCCGCGCCGAGGCGAACCATATGCTCTCCTGCGTCGCCAACCTGCTCCAACAAATGGTGGGCGACTCGGTGCTCGTGCGGTATGCGCACATGGAGCTCGCCGAGCCGTCGATCGCCACGGGGTTCGGCGACTGCGTGGCGGCGGGAGCGACGGAAGTCGTCGCGTTTCCCTACATGCTGTCGCCAGGCAAGCACGTCACGCGCGACATTCCGCGGCTCGTGCACGAAGCGGCGTCGGCGTTCCCGCAAGTCACCTTCCGTGTGACGCCGGCGTTCGGCGTCCACGAAAAGCTCGCCGAGCTGATCGCCCTGCGCGCCGGCATCGAGATCGCGAAGCCGGTGGCCGCGGGCGATGCGTGCCGCTGCTGGGAGCCGAACGGCGCGGTGGGTGCCTGCGGTTCGGCGTGCGCCGCTCGGACCGAGTCGGCGCCGGCGCTCGCGTCCAAGTGAGCCGACCCTGAGCTGACCCTCTTCTCTTCCCCCTCTCACCTCTCCGACATGTCGACCGACACCTCGCTCTCGCATTCGCCGTTGACGATCCTGTCCGACGACGAGGAGATGTTCCGCGACGCTGTCGCCGGCTTCGCGAACGACGAGGTGCGGCCGCTCGTGCAGCAGATGGAGCGCGACGCGAAGATCGATCCCTCGCTCATCAAGAAGTTCTTCGAGATGGGACTCATGGGCATCGAGGTCGCCGACGAGTACGGCGGCGCCGGCGGCTCGCTCTTCATGGTCGCGCTGGGCGTCGAGGAGATCAGCAAGGTCGACCCCGCCGCCGCGATTCTCATGGACGTGCAGAACACGCTCGTGAACTTTCCTATCCGCACCTACGGCAGCGACTACATCAAGTCGACCTATCTGCCGCAGCTCACCGGTGAGAAAGTCGGCGCGTACGCCCTGTCCGAAGCGTCATCGGGGTCGGACGCCTTCGGCATGCAGACGCGCGCCGAACAGCGCGGTGACAGGTGGATCTTGAACGGCCGCAAGATGTGGATCACCAACGGCGCCGAAGCGCAGATCTACGTCGTGTTCGCCAACGCGAATCCCTCGGCGGGCTACAAGGGGATCACGGCGTTCGTCGTCGAGCGCGGCTTCAAGGGCTTCAGCGTCGGCAAGAAAGAGGACAAGCTCGGCATCCGCGCGTCGAGCACCACGGAGTTGATCCTCGACGACGTCGAGGTGCCCGCCGAGAACGTGCTGGGGCCGGTGGGCCAGGGCTACAAGGTCGCGATCGAGACGCTGAACGAAGGACGCATCGGCATCGGCGCGCAGATGATCGGCGTCGCCGCCGGCGCGTTGCGGGCCGCGACCGACTACGTGAAAGAGCGCACGCAGTTCGGCAAGAAGCTCGGCGACTTCCAGGGCATTCAGTTCCAGCTCGCGCAGGCGCGCACGGAGCTCGAGGCGGCGCGGCTCATGGTGTACAACGCCGCGCGGCTGAAGGACGCCGGCCGGGACATCGCGATGGAAGGCGCCATGGCGAAGCTCTTCTCGTCGCAGGTCGCCGAGCGCGTGACGTCGATCTCGCTCGAGCTGTTTGGCGGGTACGGGTACACCAAGGATTATCCGGCCGAGAAGTTCTATCGCGACGCGAAGATCGGCGCGATCTACGAAGGCACGTCGAACATGCAGCTGCAGACCATCGCGAAGGGGATGTTGAAGTAAGAGGAGAGACGCGAGATGAAAGCGATTCGGATTCACGAGACGGGCGGGCCCGAGGTGCTGCGGCTCGAGGAACTACCTGAGCCGACCCCCGGCGACGGCGAGCTGTCGATCGACGTCGAAGCGATCGGGGTCAACTTCATCGAGATCTATCAGCGCGACGGTCACTACAAGCTGCCGCTGCCTCTCACGCTTGGAACTGAAGCCGCAGGTGTCGTGACGGCGCTCGGCTCGGGTGTCGTCGACTTCAAGGTTGGCGACCGCGTCGTGTCGCAAGGCGTGAAGGGCGCGTACGCCGAGCGGGCCGTGGTGCCCGCGGAGAAGGCGGTGCGCATTCCGGAGGGCGTGAGCAGCAAGCAGGCGGCCGCCGTCTTTCTGCAGGGACTCACCGCGCACTATCTGTCGACGTCCGTTTTTCCGCTCGCGAACGGCCATCGCGCGCTCGTGCACGCGGCGGCGGGTGGCGTCGGACTACTGCTCTGTCAGATGGCGAAGAAGCGCGGGGCGTTCATCATCGGCACGGCGTCGACCGAGGAAAAGCGGAAGCTCGCGCACGCGGCCGGCGCCGACGAAGTCATCGATTACACGACGCAGGACTTTGCGGTCGAAGCGCGGCGCATCACGAACGGCGCGGGTATGCACGTCGTCTACGACTCCGTCGGCAAGACGACGTTCGACAAGTCGCTCGACTCGCTCGCGCCGCGCGGAATGATGGCGCTGTTCGGCCAGTCGAGCGGGCCGGTGCCGCCCATGGATCCCCAAGTATTGAATCGCAAGGGTTCGCTCTTTCTCACGCGGCCCACGCTCAACCACTACGTCGCGACGCGCGACGAGCTGCTGATGCGCGCCAACGAGCTGCTCGGCTGGGTTGCGAACGGCGAGCTGTCGGTGCGGATCGGCGCGGAATATCCTCTTGGGCAGGCAGCCGAGGCGCAACGCGCGCTCACCGGCCGAAAGACGACGGGCAAGGTACTCCTCATTCCGTAGGCGGGCTGGCGGGATCCTTTTGGCCCGGCGACGGGTATTTGGATACAATCTTGCAGCCGGAACGGACATCATGTCATCCTTCGCATCCGCTCGGATGACAACAGGAGGGACGATGCGCGTCTTCACGAAAGTCGTATCAATCGCACTGTTGTCCGCCGCCGCGATCGCCGGCGCGCAGACCGTGCCGCCGGTGCCGCACGCCTACGTCCGCGTCTCGGCGCGCGACTCGTTGGGAACGCCGATCCCCGGCGCGGAGTTGACCGTCGTTCGCGGACTGCGCGACGTCATCGCCGCCGGCACCACCGACGACGCCGGCCTCGGGCTGCTGGCCTTCGACGCGAAGGATTCCGTCGACCTCCAGGTGACGATGCGCAAGATCGGCTACGCGCGCACCGACCACTTCTTCGCCGCCGGCCCGCGCGACACGGCGATCGTGAAGCTCGTCGCGGCGCGCCCGCAGGGACCGCAGGGACAGGCGCTCGACGGCGTGAAGATCACGGCCAAGCGCGACGTGAAGAGCGCGAGCTACGACCTCAACGCCGACGACATCGCGAACGCAAACGTTCCGCTCCTCGACGGCTGGGACGTCGTGAAGAAGCTGCGCCCCGACATGCTGACGAGCCGCGGCGGCTGCGCCACCGGCATCCGCGACGTCTGGGTGAACGGCAAGCGGATCGTGCTGCCGCTGCCGCCCACCGGCATCACCGCGGAGCGCGCTCGCGTCGGCGTGCCGCCCCGCGCGCGCTTCTCGTACATCCCGGTGTCGGTGCTCTCGGACATCGCGCCAGAGCACATCCAGGAGCTCATATATCACGATTGCTTCGACGCGACGATGGCCAAGGTGGGCACCACCGACGCCCTGTTCGTCGTCCTCAAGCCGGGGATCGTCTACGAGCGCGGCGTCGGCAGCTTCGTCGATGACGTGAGCGGCCGGCCGTAATAGATTAAGCCGACCCGAACCAGGATCGGCGATGCGCGAAGGAGACCGTCGGAACAGAGAAGACGATGTGGACATGTCGCGCCGCGCGTTCGTCACTACGACGGTCGCCGGCGCGATTGCTTTTGACTCGTCCGTCGCGCGTGCGAGCACCGTTCGCGTAGCGGGCACGCGCCCACACAGCCAAGCCTTCGCGCTCGATGAAGCGACGATCGACGACCTGCAGTCGCGCATGCGCGCCGGCGGCGAGACGTCGCGCTCGCTCACGCAGCAGTATCTCGCCCGCATCGACGCCATCGACCAGCGCGGGCCGGCGATCAACGCGGTGATCGAGCTCAATCCCGACGCGCTGGCCATCGCCGACCAGCTCGACGCCGAGCGTAAGAGCGGAAAGGTCCGCGGCCCCATGCACGGCATTCCGGTGTTGATCAAGGACAACATCGACACCGCCGACCGGATGCACACCACGGCCGGATCGCTCGCGTTGGCCGACAACATCGCGCCCCGCGATTCGTTCGTGGCCGAGCGGCTGCGCGCGGCGGGCGCGGTGATCCTCGGCAAGACGAACTTGAGCGAGTGGGCCAACTTTCGCTCGACGCATTCGTCGAGCGGATGGAGCGGCCGCGGCGGACAGACGCGCAATCCCTACGCGCTCGACCGCACGCCGTCGGGCTCGAGCTCCGGGTCCGGTTCGGCGACGGGGGCGAATTGCTGCGTCGTCGCCATCGGAACGGAGACCGACGGCTCGGTGACGTCTCCCGCCGCGGCGGCGGCGCTCGTCGGCATCAAGCCCACGCTCGGCTTGATCAGCAGGTCGGGCATCATTCCGATCGCGCACAGCCAGGACACGGCCGGCCCCATGGCGCGCACGGTCAAGGACGCCGCGATCCTCCTCGGCGTGCTCACCGGCGTGGATGCGCGCGACGGCGAGACGCGCCACAGTACGGGTCACGCGCTCACCGACTACACGGCGTCGCTCGACAAGAACGGCCTGCGCGGCGCGCGCATCGGCGTGGCGCGCAAGCGGTACACGGGCTATTCCGTTGCGACCGACAAGCTGCTCGACGCCGCGCTCGATCTCATGAAGCAGCAGGGTGCCACGATCGTCGATCCCGCCGACATCGCCACCGCGGGGCAGGTGGACAACTCGGAGTTCGAGCTGCTGTTGTACGAGTTCAAGGCCGATCTCAACGCGTATCTGAGCCAGCTCGGGCCACACGTGGCTGTGCGGTCGCTGGCCGACGTCATCGCGTTCAACAGCCGGAATGCGTCGCGCGAGCTGCGCTACTTCGGCCAGGAGATCATGGAGCTGGCGCAGAAGAAGGGGCCGCTGACGGAGAAGAAATATCTCGCCGATCTCGCGAGGAACCGCCGGCTGATGCGGGAGAAGGGCATCGACGCGACGATGGCCAAGTACAAGCTCGACGCGCTCGTGGCGCCCACGCAGGGCCCCGCGGCGCTCATCGACCTCGTGAATGGCGACCCGGGCGGTGGCGGCTCGTTCACCGGTCCAGCCGCTGTGGCCGGCTATCCGCACGTCACGGTGCCGATGGGCTTCTCGCGCGGGCTGCCCGTGGGTATCTCGTTCGTGGGGCGCGCGTGGAGCGAGCCGACATTGCTCAAGCTCGCCTATGCGTTCGAGCATGCCGCGCCGGCGCGGCGCGCGCCGACGTTCGCGGCGACGGTCGACGTTGGGGACACGCGACGCGGAATGTGAGCGGCGGCGCGCGCCATTGGCGATATTTCCAGGGATCGCTCGAGTAGCACTCGCGTAGCCGTCCCTCTAGTCGCCGTGCCTATGTCGAAGTATCCGGAGTTCCGACGTGAATTGCGCCGATTGTTCCGCGGTCCCGCGGGAGACTTGCTCGACGGCGTACGGATCGGAATCTCAACGGCGGCCTGTGCCGTGTGCAAAGCCGATGAAGGCAAGCTCTTCACCGACGAAGACGAGGTCTCGCGGCTGCCACACGCCGGGTGCACCTGCGAGCCGCATGGATGTCGCTGCGAGCTGATCGCGATTCGGGCGGCCGGCGCGTAGCAACTGCACTCGCGCGCGATGCCAGGTGGTCGCTACATCATCAGATCGCCGCCGTTGATGTCGAGCGACGCCCCGGTGATGTACCCTGCCTGTTCCGACGCCGCGAAGCAGATGAGATCGGCCACCTCCAGCGGCGTGCCGAGTCGCCGCATCGGATAGCTCGCCGCCAACTGTTCCAAGCGCTCCGGCGTTGCGTGCTCGCGCGTCAGCTCCGTGTCGATCATCCCCGGACACACCGCGTTGACGGTGATGCCGAACGCCCCGAGCTCCTTCGCCGCGGCGCGCGTGAAGCCGAGCAGTCCGGCCTTTGACGCGGTGTAGTGTGCGCCGGCGAGTGTGCTCACCATGCGCCCCGCCGTCGACGAGACGTTGACGATCCGTCCATACCCCCGCGACTTCATGGCTGGAAGCACGGCCTTCGCGAGCAGGAAGGGCGCCGTGAGATTCACCTCGAGCGTCTCGCGCCACTCGGCCGCCGACAGCTCGGACAACCGCGTCGAGTGCGCGACCGCGGCGTTGTTCACGAGAATGTCGATGCGGCCGAACCGTTCGAGCGTGGCGCGCGCAATGTCGTCGGCGACGCCTTCGCTCGAGAGATCGCCCGGCACGGCGAGCGCCCGCTCACCCAGCGACTTCGCGACTTCATCGGCGCGCGCCGCGTCGCGAACGTTCACCGCGACGGATGCCCCGCGCTCGTACAGACGCTCCGCCGTCGCGCGTCCGAGTCCGCGAAATGCGCCGGTGACGATCGCGACGCGACCGGCGAAGTCAGCCAAGCGCGCTCGCCTGCCGTCCCTCGGCCGCCAACCCGGCCTGTCGCTGCATGTAGCGCCCGAAGGTCTCCAACCGCGCCTCGGCGTTTGGCGCCGCGAGCACCACCTGCTCGAGCGACGCGAGATAGTCCGGGTACGCCGTCTTCGCGCGAAGCTCGGGCAGAAACGGCCGCAGCTTCGCGTAGAAGGCGAAGTGCTCCGTATTCGCCGCGTTGAACATCGGCGCGTCGATCGCGCCCTGCACGACGAGCGACGCGGCCATGTCCCAGTAGGTCGTGACCATGCGGTATGGCGCGCTTTCGTGGCCGGGGCCAAGCCAGGTCTCGAGCACGTCCTTCGTGGTGCGCGGGTGAAACTCGAACCCGAACCACGCTCGCGCGCGGCGCAGCTTTTCTTCCGTCCGCAGCTCGTAGAGCTTGAGCAGGAGCGCGGCTCCGTCGGCAGGGCTGTTCATGTTTTTACGATACGGCGCGAGGCCATGCCGCGCCAGCGGCTCGCGAGCGTGGAGAGGTGGAACTGTTTCGGAACGGCAATGAACAACAATGAACCGCAATGAAAAACGCAGAGCTATGAATTCGTCATCGGCGGAGACGCCGGTGTGAAGGGCGAAACCGATTTACAGCCTTGCGGGGTTATTGCCGTTCATTGCCGTTCATTGCGTTTCATTGTCCTTCAACTCTGTTCCCATCGTCCGGTTTCTCCGTGTCGCGCAATTGCGAAGAGCTCCGCGCGCTTACTGAATCGGCCCACCCTTCTTGGTCTGCGGCACACCGTCCGTCATCCACTTCGGCGCGGGCGTTCCTTTGAGGTAGTGGTCGAAGAACTGCTTCATCCGCTCCTGGAAATCCTTCTGGTTTTCCTTGCGCGCCAGGTGGTGCGGCTCGCCCGGATACGAGAGCAGGATCACCTGCTTGCCCCAGCGGCGCGCGGCGCCGTAGAGCTCGAGGCCCTGGTGCCAATCCACCGCGTTGTCCGCCGTGCCGTGCAGGATCATGAACGGCGTCGTGATGTCGCGCACGTGGAAGAGCGCCGACTGGTCCTCGAACAGCGCGTGCGACTCCCACGGGTTCGTGCCCATGCGCACCTGTCCGACTTCCACGATGCCCTGCTGCAGCGTGCCCGAGCCGGGATACGTCTCGTCGTAGAAGCTGACGAGGTTCGTCGGCGGCGCGCCGGTCACCACGGCCGCGAACATGTTCGACCGCGTGAGGATGTACGAGCTCTGGTATCCGCCCCAGCTGTGTCCCTGCATGCCGATGTGCTTCGGATCGGCGTAGCCCATCTCGATCACCTTCTTCACGCCGCTCGTCACGCAGTCGAGCGCCGAGCTGCCCGGCTTTCCGGTTTCATACACGATGTCCGGCTGGAACACGAGGTAGCCGTCGCTCGCGTATTCGGCGAAGTGCGGCCGGTCGTCGAACGCCGGCATCGCGAACGCATGGTGCGTGTTCGACAGCAGCTCGTAGAAGTAGACGAGCATCGGATACTTCTTGCCCGGCTGGTAGCCCGCCGGAAGCGTCAGCGTACCCTGGAGCCGCTGGCCCTTGCTGTTCTTGAAGTCCACGAGAACCTTGCTGCCCCACGCGTACTCGTCGATGAACGGATTCGCGTTCGTCACCTTGGCCGGCGCCGCGAAGCTGCTGTTCGACAGCCAGTAGTCGGGCGACTGCGTGAAGCTCTGCTTCGTGAACAGCACGCGGTCGGCCTTCTCCGCCTTCACGGCCTGGCCGATCTGCGCGTCGTCGTAGATGAGCGGCGCCGGCTTGGCGCCCGGCGCCACGGTGTAGTAGCCCGACTTCTTCGTCCACTCGCCATACGCCGAGAGCAGCAATGGCTTGGAGAGATCCACGCCCTCGTCCTCGTCGGCATTGGCCGCGCCGAACGCCGCGGCGCCGCCGCGCCCGCCCCGTCCACCGCCGCCCGCGCGATCGAGGCGCACGAGACGGAAGACGATCTGCTGCGCGTCACCCGTACCGCCGGTGAGGTTCGTCGCCTTGCCGCCGTCGAGCGGCACGCTGTAGAGATCGTACTTGTGGTTGAGGATCACCGACTTGCCGTCCTTCGCCCACCCCGCGACGCCGTACGTCGGCACCTCGTACGGATGATCGTCGGCCGCGTCGAGAAAGCTGATCTTGTCGCCGGCCGCGAGCATCGTGCTGCGGCCCGACTCCATGTTGTAGGCGTAGACTTTCTTGTCCTTCAGGTAGAGGAACCACTTGCCGTCGGGCGAGCTGCCCATGGTGCGCGTGAGCGACTTGTCGATCAGCGCACGCTCGGCGTTGTCGGTGCTCACGCGATAGTAGTCCGACTTGCTGCCGCCCCACTCGACCGAGCCGCGATACGTGGTGTCGATGCGGCCGATCGCCCACTTGGGATCGGGCGTCGGCGTCACGTTGCGCATCACCTCGTCCGACACGCGCACGAGCGTGTTCGACGCGAGGTTGAAGACGGCAGGTAACGTTGCGCGGCGCTCCTGCGCCAGGCGAACGATCTGCACCGACTGCACTTCCGGGTCCTTCCAATGCCAGACGTCGACGTTGGCCTGCGGCTCGCTGCTCGCCGCCTTGTCCGGCTCCTGGTCCTTGAGCCCCACGTACACGCGCGAGCCGTCGCGCGTCCAGCGCAGCGGTGTGAGCTCGCTCACGACGTACTGCTTCGGAAAGCCCGCGTCCTTCGACGGGTCGTACTCCACCGCCTGAGGCTTCGCGGAGACGACGTCGCGCCAAACGAGCAGCGCGTTGTCGCGCTGGAGATTTTCTTTCTTCTTGATCCCGCGCAGCACCGCGAGCGCGCCGCCCTTGTCGCCCCAGGTGAGCTGGTCGTAGTCGAGCGCGGCGGAGCTCAGCACCTTCGACTGGCTCGTCGCGAGATCGACGACGTATACGCCGTTGCCGCTCCGGTCCGCGGCGTCCACGGTGTAGGCGAGCATGCGGCCGGCGTCGTCGAAGTCGTAGAGGTTGACGTTGCCGACGTTCTGGGTGATGCCCGTCGCCAGCTCGCGGAGCACGAGATCGGTACCGTTATGCGTGGCCGACACGTTCGCCTTGTTCGTCTTGACGGCCACGAACTTCGAGCCTTTAGAGAACTTGAACGTGTTCGCGTCGGGCACCGAATACTTTTCGCCCGTCGCGAGGTCGAGGAGCTCGAACCGTTTTGCCGGCCCGCCGAACGAGACCGTCGTCGCGTTCGCCCCGCGGCCGCCGCCCCCGCGTCCGGCACGTCCGCCGGCCGGCGCGCTCGGCGGGCTCACGAAGTAGCCGGCGAAGCGCGAGTCGTCGGAGAACACCGGCGCCGAGCCCACGGGGATCATGTAGCTCTTGGTGCCGGACGTCTGCCTGATCAGCAGGTCGCCGTCGCCTTCGTTCGGCGAGATGACGAAGGTCATCCACTGGCCGTCAGCCGAGAGCGCGGCGTTGGCGATCCGATTCCAACGGCCGATGTCGGCGAGGCCGAGCACCTTCTTGGCCGTGGGGTCGGTCTTGGCCGCGCCCTGGAGCGTGGCGGGGGCCGAGGCGTTCTGCTGCGCGACGAGCGCGAGCGGGGCGAAAAGGCTGAACGCGCACGCGAGCGCGAAGCGGGCGGGGGTGTAGCGGGGCATGTCGGGTCTCCTGCGAAACGGCGGGGGTTGCCGAATATACGCGCGGGGCGGCTGGACTGTTCTGCGCACTCTAGCCGAACTGACCCTTGAACGCGTCGAACCTCTCCTGAAGGTCCGCCAGCTGGCGGCGCAGCTCTTCGACCGTAGCCTCGAGCGCCGCAATGCGATCGCTGCCAGGTCCGAATGGCGCCGTCGAGGAGGTCGGCGCCGCACGCTCCTCGCCGGCAACGCTGGCCTCGACCGCCCCCGAGAGCAGGTGCGCATATCGCACCTCCTTCTGCCCCGGCCGCCTCGGCAGCTCCACGACGAGCTCCCGCGCCGCCAGCGCGGCCAACGTCTCGTCGACGTCGGACAGGCTCGCGAACTCGTTGAGACGGCCCGTTCTTCCCTTGATCTCGCCCACCGTCTGCGGTCCGCGCAGCATCAGCACGCACATCACGGCGAGGCCGGGTGCGTCGAGGCTCATCGTCTCCGTCATGAGATGCTGATACTTCATGACGCGCGAGTCGCTGCGCTGCACCGCGCGCACGAGCGACTGCTGCCGGAGATTGTTGATCGCCCAGCGCACCGCGTCTTCGGCGAGCTCCATGACCGGATCGCGGTTGGACGTCTGGTTGCACGCGTTCACGAGCGCGTTCAACGAGAGCGGGTAAACGTCCGGCGTGGTCGTCTCCTTCTCGACGAGCGAGCCGAGGATCCGGACTTCGACGGCGGTGAGTTGCGTCGGGGAAAGCACTAGACGACCGGCCGGTCGCGCAGTCGATGATGAGTGGCGATCATCCGCAGAATCTCTCGGTGGCGTGCGAGCTCCGCAACCAGCTCACGGTCGACACGGTCGTTGGCCACGCCGGCAAGCTATCATTGATGACCGATCCTGACACCCGTGACTTTCATTTCATCCAAATGAGCCACCGGCCGACGAAGAAGCGCGCGCAATTGCTCGGCGTGCTTTCCATGGCGTTCGCGGTCGCGGCCTGCGCCCCGCGGGTGCATCTCCCGCCGTTGCCGCTCGCTCCGCCGGGCCTCCTGTCACCGGATGATTCAGCGGCGCAGCTTGCGATGCGTCTCGCGCCACGGCTGTTCCTCCAGCGCGACGAGCCCTTTCCACTCGTGCGCGTCGCGGCGGTCGTGCATCCGCGCCGGCCGGTCATCGCCTATCACCTGCTCTGGCAGCACGACGTCAACGGACAGTGGCTGCCCTGGGCAAAGCCGAGCGACGAGGAGGTCGTGTGGGTTGGGTATGATTCCACCACGCACGCGCCGACGGATCTCTGGACGTACTGGCATGGAACGATCCTCCACACCGATTGGCGCGGCCACGGCGAGCCGGCGGTCGATGTGCAGTGGGGCAAGCACGGCTCGCTGCCGCATGGCGTCATCGAGAGCGACCTGCCGCGCACGAAAACGCTCAACGCCTTCTACGCGGTCGAGTTCGCGCTCCTTCCGGACATCCTCATGGGGAAGCTGGCGCACGGCGGCCCGTGGGGCTTCTTTCACGGCTATCGGCGCTACCGCGAGTTCACCGACTCGCTTCCGCTGTCCGCGCGCCTCGACGCGATCATCCGCACCGCCGATCCTCGCGAAGCGCTGCACGCCGTGTTCGGCGCGCGGTACTCCAACAAAGTCCACTGGCCGTGGAAGTCCGATACGGTTGACTGATCCGCTCTGCACATCGGCTGCAGGGTCGTGCGTGGGGCCGTTCAGTCCGCCCGCAGCGCGAGCACGGGATCCACTCCGCTCGCCCTGACCGCTGGAATCCACGACGCCGCCAGACTCGCCGCGGCGAGCAGCGCCGCCACTCCGGCGAACGTTGCCGGATCATTGGGCGTGACGCCAAACAGGAGCTTGGTCAACAGCCGCGTCGCGAAGAGCGCGCCGACTCCGCCCACGACCAGCCCCGCCACCGTGAGCCGCAGTCCGTGGCGCACGAGCAGCCAGCGCACCTCCGCGGGCTGCGCGCCGAGCGCGATGCGGATTCCCGTTTCGCGGGTGCGGTTGCGGGCCAGCTGCGCGAGCATGGCGTAGACGCCCACGACCGACAGCGCGAGGCCCACCACGGCGAACACGAGCAACAGCGCGGCGAAGAAGCGGGGCCGCGCGATCGAGCGATCGACGATGTCGTCGATCGCTTGCGGCGCGATGATGAGTCGTGGGTCGACGTTGCGCACGATCGAACGCACCGGCTCCGTGAGCGACCGCGGATCGCCCGTGGTGCGCACCATCAGCGTGAGACCGCTCAACGGCGATTGCATCGTCGACTTGTAGATCGCGATGCGCGGCGCTTCGTCGAGCGCGCTGTCGTGCACGTCGCCGACCACGCCCACGATGGTGAACCAGTGCGACGTGTCCGTCGGCGCCTTGTCGAACGAGAGCGATTGGCCGATGGGATTCTCGCCGGCGAAGTACGTGCGCGCGAGCGTCTCGTTGATCAGGATCACCGGAGCGGTGCCGCGGCGGTCCGCCTCGGTGAACGAACGCCCTCGCAACAGGGGAATGCGCATCGTCGCGAAGTAGCTCGGCGACACGTAGTAGTGCGGGACCGAAATACCGTAGCCGCCCGGCGCGCGTCCGCGCGCGATGAAGTCGCTGCTCCAAGCGAACTTGTTGAACGGCGGCACCGACACGAGGGCGACGTTCGTCACACCGGGCAGAGCGCGCACGCGCGCCGTGACCCGATCGAAGAACGCCGTGTAGTCCGTGATGGTGCCGTATGCGTTGATCGACGCCGAGAGCACGCCGTGTGGCTCGAAGCCGGGATTCACGCGCGTGATGGTCCAGTAGCTCCGCACGAGCAATCCCGCACCGGTCGTCATCAACAGCGCGAGCGCCACCTCGCCGATCACCAGCGCGTCGCCCCAGCGCTTCATGCGGCGACTCTGTGTTCCGCCGCGCGCGCCGGCCTTGAGCACCTCGCCGGGATCGCGCTCCCGCGTCCACAGCGCCGGCGCCACGCCGAACAGCAGTCCGGCGAACATCGTGATCGCGACGACGTACGTCGTCACCGCGGTATCCACGCCGAAGTCGTGAACGGGAAGCAAGCCTTTCGGCTGCAGCGCGACCAGCGCGCGCGTGCCGGCCCATCCCAGCGTCAATCCCAGCGCCCCGCCGATCGTCGATACGACGAGACTCTCCGTGATCGCCTGCCGCGTCACCCGCCCGCGTCCCGCGCCGAGCGCGAGACGAAGCGCGACTTCGCGCTGGCGGCCGGCGGCCTGCACGAGCATGAGGTTGCCCACGTTGGCGCACGCGATGAGCAGCAGAATGGCCACCGATGCGAGCAGCACGAGCAGCGGCAGTCGCGTGCCGCCCACGATGAAATCATGAAGCGGCGTGATGCTCGCGCCGGCGAGCTTGTTCGTCGTCGGATAGTCGTGCTGCAGTCGCTTCACGACTTGCTGCAGCTGCGCATCCGCGGTCGCGATGCTCGCACCCGGCGCGAGGCGTCCGATCACCGGCATCCAGCGCTCGCGGCGGTACATCTCCTTCTGCCTGACGCTCGCCTCCCATCGCTCGGCCACCCACAGGTCGAGATTGTCGAATGGAAACATGAAGGTCGCCGGCATGACGCCGACGATCTGGTACGAGTCGCCGTCGAGCGTGATCGAGCGCCCCACGACCGACGGGTCGGCGCCGAACTCGCGCTGCCATGCGCCGTGGCTCAGCACCGCGGTGCGCGGCGTGCTGCTCCACGTCTCCGCGTCCTCGAGCGTCCGGCCGAGCTCCGCGCGAACGCCAAGCGTCGCGAAGAAGTTTCCGGTGACGTCGGCGGCGCGGAGCTTTCGCGGATCGCCGCTGCCCGTGAGGATCATTCCCGACGCCGAGTAGCCGTACGCCGCGAGCTGCTGGAAGGCGGGCACGCCGTCGCGCCAGTCGAGGTAGTTCGCGGTCGACGCGTTCTGGTGATACCAGTGCCGCTCGGGGTTCTCCTCCGCCACCATGACCAACCGCTCGGAATGCGGAAAGGGCAGCGGCTGGAGCACGACGGCGTTCACCGCCGAGAAGATGGCGGCGTTCGCGCCGATGCCGAGGGCGATGGTGATGACGGCCGCGGCGGCGAGGACCGGCGTTCGGCGCAGCGTGCGGAGGGCGAAGCGCACGTCGCCGATGAGCTCTTCGATCCATCGCAGACGGCGCACGTCGCGGTGTTCCTCACGCACGCGCTGCACGCCGCCGAAGTGCGCCATGGCCACGCGCCTCGCCTCGGCGGGCGACATCCCGAGGCGGATGTTCTTCTCCGTCTCGAGCTCCGCGTGGAACGCGATCTCGTCGGCGAGATCGCGGTCCGCGGCACCGGGCCGCAGGAGCGCACGAATCCGAGCACGAACACCGCGAAGGAGGCTCATGATCGCTCCTGTAGGATACCGACAGAACATTATGCAACTCCTGTCGGAACGCAACAGGAGAGTCGCGGACGGTGCGCTTGGCCCGCTCCGGCTGCCGTATCATGTTGTGGGTATGCGCATTTACGCCATTGCCGCCGCCACCGCCGCCGCCCTCGGCCTCGTCGGCTGTTCAACCATCGCGCGCCTCCGCCAACCGGAGCCTGTCGCGGCGGTAGTCTCGCCTGTGGCGGCGGCCGGGCGTTCGCGGCCGCTCCCCTATCCCGTCTTCGAGACGAAGGCCTTCGCGCGCGCCGTCGAGCGCGGAACGCGAACGCGCACCGGCGTTCCCGGGCCCAACTACTGGCAGCAGTTCGCCAGGTACAGGATCACCGCCGAGCTCGTGCCGGCCACGAGCCAGATCAACGGCCGCGAGACAGTGCGCTACTTCAACAGGTCGCCCGACACGCTGAAGACGGTCTGGGTGTACCTCAATCAGAATCTGTTCGCCCCGCAATCGCCGCGCGTCGTGGAGACGCCCGTCACTGGCGGAACGGAGATCCTGCGCGTCGCCGCGGCCGGCCAGGCGCTGGCGAAGCGCGACACGGGCGCCGGCTACTCGGTCGACGCGACGCTCATGCGCATCGGCCTTCCCCGCGCGCTCGCGCCGCACGACTCGCTCGACCTCGACATCGCGTGGGCCTTCCAGCTCCCGCCCGACGGCGCGCCGCGCGAAGGAACCACGGGCGACGTCTTCATGGTCGCCTACTGGTATCCGCAGCTCGCCGTGTACGACGACGTGAACGGTTGGCAGACCGACCCCTACCTCGGCGGCGCCGAGTTCTATATGAACTACGCCGACTACGACGTCACGCTGAGCGTGCCGCAGGGCTGGCTCGTCGCGGCGACTGGCGAGCTCACGAACGCCGACCAGGTGTTGTCGAAGCAGACGCGCGACCGGCTGGCCGAGTCGAAGCGCAGCGGCACCGTGGTGCACGTGGTGCGCGACCAGGATCGCGGTGCCGGCGCCACGAAGGCGACCAACACCGGGTTCGACGGCATCGTGCAGTGGAAGTTTCGCGCGAACAACGTGCGCGACTTCGACTGGGGCGCGTCGGCGAAATTCCTTTGGGACGCGACCATCGCCGTGGTCGGTGACCGCGATGGCGACGGCCGCACCGACACCACGGCGATCAACACCTTCTACCGTCCCGAGGCGCGCGCCTGGTCGTGGGGCCGGTCGGGAGAATACGAGCGCAGCGTCGTCGAGTTCCTGTCGAAATATTTGTGGCCATATCCGTGGGCGCAGATGACCGCGCTCGAGGGACCGGTGTCGTGCACCGGCATGGAGTATCCCATGCTGACGTGCATCGGCGGACCACGCGACACGCTGTCGCTCTACTCGGTGCAGGTGCACGAGACGGGACACATGTGGTTCCCGATGCAGGTGGGCTCCGACGAGCGCCGCTTCGCCTGGCAGGACGAAGGGCTCACGCGCTTCAACCAGGCGCAGGGAATGCAGGCGTACTTCAAGGGCTACGACCGCGAGCGCGTGTCGCGCGAGGCTTATCTCGACTTTGCGCGCACCGACGGTGAAGTGCCCTTGATGCGTCCCGGCGACCAATACCCCTACGACACGCCGGCGTACGGCATCGCGTCGTACGACAAGATGGCCACGAACATGGTCGCGCTGCGCGCGCTGCTCGGCAACGAGCCCTTTCTCTCGAGCTACCGCACGTACGGCCTGCGCTGGCTGGGCAAGCATCCCACGCAATATGATTTCTTTAATAACTTCGACTCGCTGAGCGGGCAGGACCTCTCCTGGTTCTGGCGCACGTGGTGGTACGAGACGTGGACGTTGGACCAGGCCATCGGCGAGGTGACGACGCAGGGCGACAAGCTGGTGGTGACGATCGAGGACAAGGGGCTCGCGCCCATGCCGGTGCGGCTGGCGATCACGCGCACCGACGGGCGCGTCGAGCGGCAGATCGTGCCGGTCTCCGTGTGGCTCGCCGGCGTTCGGCGCACGACGGTGACGATCGACGGCGCATCGACGGTGTCGGTGATCGAGATCGATCCGGAGCAGGTCTTTCCGGACGTGGATCGGTCGAACAACCGGTGGGTCCCGCGGCACTAGGACAACGTTTTGGAGGACCTGGCCCGGGTTAGGCTAGCGCCAACCAATGTTTAGTGATATTGTTGTTTTTAGTGATTCACTGAAAAACAGAACTTCACTAAACAACCCTTTCCATGAATCGGGCGAACCCGGGCGACCTTGATCGGGTGGCTGAGAGGCTGGTGACCCTCTGGCGAGCACACCGCGGGTTGTACGCCGATCTGCGCCCGAGCTCGCCAAGACGCCGATCGGTCCTCAAAGTCCCAGACGCACAGGCGACCTCTAACTGGCAAATCGATCTTGAATTCCAACTTCAGGTCGACGGCGACTCATGGCCGATCTACGCCGTAGTCAAAAGGCGGATGCCTTCATCGGGCGAGATCATCGACCTGCGGCACATGGCGGACGCCAGCCAACGGCGGGAGCCGAAGGCAATTCTATGCTTGGTGATACCACGTCTCCTGCAACGCCACCGTCGCGCTTTGCGCGAGGCGGGAATCAGCCATGCTGATTTTCGCGGCGTGCTATATCTACGCGGCCCGGGGCTCGTCATCGACATCGATAGTCGAGATGCCGAGGCCGGCGACGCTGCGACCGAAGATCTTGGCGGCGTCGAGCCATCTGAGTACGCGGCAAATCCGTTCGTCGATCGGACGAGCCTAATTCTTCGTGCGCTATTCGAACAACCGCACACCGCGCTAAGACTCGCGACGTTGGCAGAACTCACGGGGGTCAGCGTAGGGTGGGCGTCCATAGTCGGGAGAGAGCTGGAACAGCGCGAGTATGCCGTCCGTACCGCGAGCGGCCTACGGATCGAGAACCCCGCGCGAATGCTCCGAGATTGGGTACGCGCGTATTCGTGGCGACAAAACTCGATTCGTCGGTTCGAAGTACCGTTCGACAATGACGCTGTCTTGGCGAAACTGCGCAAACTGACCACGAGAGAAGCAACCGGAGTCCCCAGCAGCGCGCTTACGCTTCATTCGGCGGCGAGTCTGATCGCTCCTCATGTTGAAGGAGGCGTTGTGACCCTGTATGCCACCGGTCCGAGCCAACAACGACTGTTGCGTTGGGTAACAGACACGCTGTACGGAGAGTCCGTGACGACGGGCGGAACACTGCACCTGGTGAAGCCGTTTTATGAACACTCCGCGCTGTTCGGCGCTCGAACGGTGCAGGGCCTTCCATCCGTGTCGTTGCTGCAACTATTTCTCGATCTCGCGCACTATCCACTGCGCGGTGCCGAAGCCGCCGCGCTGCTCGCACGCACCGCCCTCAATGACCACCTTGGCCTCACACCAACGGCAAGGAAAGAACTGTTGGCGGAGCTCTCGTGACGCCGGACGGCGATGACTCGCGGACCATCTTCGCAAAGCTCATCAAGGCGCTATCACCGTACGCCGACGACATCGTGCTAATCGGCGGATGGGTGCATGCGCTGTATCTGGCCGATGCAAACAAGGCGGGAGAGAGGCCAGGCCAATGGCCGATACATACTGACGACATCGACTTTACCATCCCGCCAACGTTGCTGCGGGCCGGTCGCGCCACACTTGTCGAGCTCGCGCTCGAGGCAGGCTTCGAATTCGACGCCTCCTCGGTGTACGATCAAACAGAAGAATCTCCAGCCCTCTTTCACAAACTGAAGGACGGAGTAGTCGACCTCGATTTTCTCACACGGGCCGATCGCCCCGACGCCGCAATACCGATCGAAGGCCAACCTGACCTCGTGACGCACGGCTATCCAGATCTCCATATTCTGACGCTACATACGCAATGGCTCGAAATAGGTACCGACCTGCATCCAGCGCTCGATCCCGCCGTGCGCATTCGCGTTCCGGTTCCCGGTGCCTATGCATTGCAAAAAGGACTGGCTTCGCAGCGTCGCACGAGCACGATGAAAGCCGCCAAGGACCTTGTCTACCTGTACGAACTTGTACGACATCCCGGGCTGTCCGCCGAGGTCGCGCGGCAACTCCCCGACATCGCACGACAACATCCTGAAGAATTTCGCAGCTGGGCGACCTACCTGGGCGGCTTACGCGCCGATCGTCCTCCGGTGAGTGACGTCGTTGAGCAATTGCTCGAGGCAAACCGCGCGCAAGGCACGATAAGCGCCGTAGGAGCTCAGGTCGCCTCACGCATTCGGCGCTTGGTAGGCGAGACACAGGGCGAGCTTCAGGCCCATACCGACGACTGATGCGATGAGCTGGCGGACTGTCCGCGTCGCGATAGCACCTCGGAACGGCGGCGTGGTGTCGTTCTTTTTTTTCACCTCAACGAGATACACGTTGTCGATCTTCGAACCATCCCGCTCTCCCTGGACCAGCCGTATGCTCAGCGTGCTGCGGATCGTCGCGGCGCTGTTGTTCATCGAGCACGGCACACAAAAAATGTTCGGCTTTCCGGCCGGCGCCGGGCCGCGCAATCCGTACGTCCTGCTCTCCCTCAGCGGTCTCGCCGGCATACTGGAGTCGATAGGCGGGCTCGCGATTCTCTTCGGCCTGTTCACCCGGCCCATCGCGTTCCTCCTCGCCGGCGAGATGGCCGTCGCCTACTTCAAGGCGCACTTTCCGCGCTCCTTCTATCCCACGCTGAACGGCGGCGACGCCGCGATTCTGTTCTGTTTCTTCTTCCTCTACCTCGTCTTCGCCGGCGCCGGTGAATGGAGCGTCGACGCTCTCATCGACCGCTCGAGCCGCGCGCTGGAGCGCGAACGTCTATGACGCGCCCGTACATTCTCGCCGAAACCACCTGGAAGACGGTGGACGCGACTCCCTACCAGGTGGCGATTCTCCCCTGGGGCGCGACGGAAGCGCACAATTATCATCTGCCCTACGCGACCGACACGATCCAGGCCGACGCCGTTGCGGCGCTGGCGGCCGAGCGGGCGTGGCAGCGCGGGGCGCGCGTCGTTGCCCTGCCCGCGGTGCCGTTCGGCGTCAACACGACGCAGCTCGACATCAAGCTCTGCCTGAACATGAACCCCAGCACTCAGGCCGCGCTCCTCGCCGACCTCGTGTCGGCGCTCGACGGCCAGGGGATTCACAAATTGCTCATTCTGAACTCGCACGGCGGCAACGATTTTCGCCAGATCATCCGCGAGCTGCAGCCGAAGACGCGCGTCTTTCTCTCGGCGATCAACTGGTGGTCGTGCGTCGACGTTCGGCAGTTCATGGAGGAGGCGGGCGATCACGCCGGCGAGGCCGAGACGAGCGCGATGATGCACCTCGCTCCGAATCTCGTCCGCCCCCTCGACGAGGCCGGCCCGGGTAGCGCCCGCCCCTCGCGACTGCGCGGCGTGCGCGAAGGATGGGCGTGGGCGCCGCGCCGCTGGACGCAGGTGACGGCGGATACGGGAATCGGGAATCCGTCCAAGTCGACTGCCGCGAAGGGCGAAGCCTATGTCGACGCGGCCGTCGATCGCATTTCCGATTTTCTCGTCGAGCTGTCCGCCCTCGCCCTCGACGATCTGTACGAATAGCCGAAGACCCGCCAGGTCGTACAGCGACGAGTAAACGCTCGACCCTCCCTACACTCCACTCGGGTACGTCTCGGGCACCTCGCCGTCGATCCGCACCGGCATGTGCAGCGGATCCACCGCGCGCGTCTCGTCGATGTACACGAACGCGTCGTACCGCCGCGGAATGATCGTCGGCACGTAGTTGCCCCACCGCTCGCGGTCGGGATCGTACACCACTCCAATCGCGCGGTGATCGAGCGCCGCCTCCAGGCCCGCCACGCCGCCGTTGTCGCTCCCGTCGAACACGAGCAGCGCGTCGCCGACCGCGGAGTCGTGCATCGTCGCCTCGAAGCTTCCGTCGCGCGCCGCCGGCACGCGCATCCGTTCCATCGGCGCACCCCATTCCTCGGCGGCGATGACCGTGCCGCGATGCGTGCCGAATCCCACCAGCACCACGCCGTCGCTCGCGTGGTCCTCGCGCACCAGCTGCCCCACGTTCACCATCCCGGCGCGCGCCATGTCGGTGAAGCGCGCGTCGCCGATGTGCGTGTTGTGCTCCCAGACGATGGCCTTCGCGGTGGGGCCGTGGTGCGCCACGAGCCGATCGAGCGTCTCGACCATGTGACGGTCGCGCACGTTCCACGACGCCGGTCCGCCGCGCATCATCGTTCTGTAATAGAGCTCCGCGTTTCGCGCCACGAGCGCGTTCTGCTCGGCGTCGAAGTACCCCTCGCGGCCGTCGAACGCGAAGAGCGGCGCGTTCTGCCGCAGTTGGCGTAACACCGCGACCGCCTCCTGCTCGCACGACGTCGGCACCAGCGCCGTCGCGCGCGCATACTCCTGCGCGTCCTCGGCGTACGGCTCGAAGCAGTTGTACGCCTGCTTCGCTGCCGCGGCAAGCTTGGGATCCACGCGCTGCAGATAGTCGGTCACCGCCCGCATCGAGTCCCACAGTGAATAGACGTCGAGCCCGTAGAAGCCGATCCGGTCGTAGCTCGGGCGCGCGAGGTTCCGCGCGCACATCCATTCCACCAGCCGCTCCACTTCGCGGTTGGCCCACATCCAAGTGGGCCACCGCTCGAAGGCGTGAAGCACGTCGCGCGCGCTGTCGCCCGAATCCGGCATTCCC
The DNA here is from genome assembly GCA_028287235.1 of Gemmatimonadota bacterium. Lineage (GTDB taxonomy): Bacteria > Gemmatimonadota > Gemmatimonadetes > Gemmatimonadales > Gemmatimonadaceae > JAQBQB01. The sequence goes on from JAQBQB010000023.1 coordinate 253,931, forward strand.
TTGATGTACCGGTTGACGCGATAGCAGTCGGGCCAGTCGCCTTCCACGGCAATGAACGTGAAGCCGCGCTCCTCGATCAGCCGCTTCGAGATCTCGGTGCGCCACGTATAGAACTCGGACGTCCCGTGCGAGGCTTCGCCGAGCAGCACGAAGCGCGCGTCGCCGACCGCGTCGAGCAGCGGGTCGAGGTCGTCTGCCGATTCGAGCGAGTGGGCAATTCTGTTCAGTCCGGCGATCGATTTTGCCATCACGGCCTCATCCGTCTAACGCTAACCTGAATCCCATTGCAAGTTGAGGGCAATCATGCAGCGCCAAGCCGGTGAATCTTCGCCGATGTCCCCACGCGAGCGCGCGGTGCTCGCCGTGGTGTGCGATGCGCTCCATCCGTCGCTGCCGGCCGAGCCGGGCGACGACGCGCTGCTCTTTGCGACGAGCGCGTCCGACCTCGACGTGCCGGGCGCAGCCGAAGCCGCGATCGCTCGCCTCTCCCACGAGCAACAGTCCGAGCTGCGCCAGTTTCTCCTGCTCATCGACAATCCCGTGTTCGGCCTGATCGTCGCCCACACGCCGCGCGGCATCCAGCGGATGTCCCCGGAACAGCGCGCCGCGTTCCTCCTGCACCTCTCGGCGAGTCGCCTCCCGCAGCTTCGCAGCGGCTTTCAAGCGCTCAAGCGACTCGCGAGCTTTCTGTATTACAGCGTCACCGACGCTTCGGGCACGAGCCGCGTGTGGCCGAGCATCGGCTACGAGCCGTCGGCACGGCCTGCACCGGGTCCGTCGGCGCTCACGTTGCGTGTCACGACCTTGACCGAGCCCACGACGCTCGAGGCGGACGTCTGCATCGTCGGCTCGGGCGCTGGAGGCGGCGTTGTGGCCGCGATGCTCGCCGCGCGCGGCATGCGCGTTCTCGTCCTCGAGGCGGGCACGGGCGACCAGACGTCGGACTTCACGCAGCGCGAGCTCGAGAGCACGCAACGGCTTTTTCTCGACAGCGGCCTCCTCTCCTCTCGCGACCTCGGTGTGGCGATCCTCGCCGGCGCCTGCCTCGGGGGCGGCACCGCGGTGAACTGGCAGACGTCGCTGCGAACGCCCGGCTACATCCGCGACGAGTGGAGCGAGAGCTCGGGGTGCGAACATTTCGCCACGGGCCGCTTCTCTCGCGCGCTCGACGCCGTGTGCGCGAGGGCCGGCGTGTCGACCGATGAGAGTATCGTGAACGCCAACAACGCGCCGCTCCGGCGTGGCTGCGACGCGCTCGGCTACTCCTGGACGGCGATCGCCCGCAACTCGCGCAGCTGCGATCCGGCGCAGTGCGGGTACTGCACCTTCGGCTGTCGCGTCGGCGGAAAGCAGTCCACGGCGAACACCTTTCTGCACGACGCGCAGGCCCACGGCGACGCGACGATCGTCGCCGGCTGCACGGTCGACCGCGTGGCGACGTTGAACGGGCGCGTGACGGGCGTGTATGCGCGGTCGCGCGACGCCGCTGGCCGGCCGGTTCAGATCACCGTGCACGCATCGCGCGTCGTCGCCGCCGCCGGCGGAATCCAGACCCCGGCGCTGCTGCTCCGCTCGAGGCTGACGCTGCCGCAGATCGGGCGCAATCTCTTTCTGCATCCGGCGGTCGGCGTCGCGGGGATTCACGCCGATGCGATTCGCGCCTGGTCGGGGCCGCCGCAGACCATTCTGAGCAATCAGTTCGCGACGCTCGACGGCAACTACGGCTTTCGGCTGGAGGCGGCACCGGTGCACCCGGGCTTGTTGGCGTTCGGCGTTCCGTGGCCGAGCGCCGCGCACCACCGGCGGCTGATGCAGCGGTGCGCGAACGCGAGCATCGCGATTGCGCTCGTCCGCGATTCCACGGCGGGCCACGTGCGCGTGCGGCGCGACGGAAGCGCCGTCGTCGACTACGCCCCCGGCGCGGCCGAGCGGAAGCTCATCGCGCGCGGAACGGTGGAAGCGATTCGCGTGCAGCTGGCGGCCGGCGCCGACGAGGTGCATACGCAGCACACGCGCGGGCTGTTCTTCCGCCGCACGCCCGCCACGACGCAGGGCGACATCGATCGGTTCTGCGAGCGCGTCATGGCGGAGCCGGTCGATCGCAACCGCTCGGTGATCTTCAGCGCGCACCAGATGGGCACCTGCCGCATGGGAACCGATCCCGCGGCCGCCGTGTGCGACGAGCGCGGCGAGGTGTTCGGCGTGAAGGGCTTGTACGTCGCCGACGCGAGCGCCTTTCCCTCGTCGAGCGGAGTGAACCCGATGATCAGTGTGATGGCGCTGGCACGCTGCGTTGCCGAGGCGGTCGAATAGCTGCGGCACGTTCGGCGAGAAACTGGTGCACGAAGGCGATCGCCATGCTCCCCTCTCCCACGCCGGCGGCCACGCGCTTGATCGATCCATGGCGCACGTCGCCGGCCGCGAAGATGCCCGGCACGCTCGTCTCGAGCAGGTACGGATCGCGCTCGAGCGCCCACCGCGTGGCGTGGCCGGCGGCGACGAGGTCCATCACGTCGCGGCCGGTGCAGACGTAACCCCACTCGTCGCGAATGACCGACGGCGGCAGCCAATCCGCTTCGGCACGCGCACCGATGAAGACGAAGAGGCCTGCGCATGCGCGACGTTCGCTCTTTCCCGTTCGGTGATTCGCCACGGTCACGGACTCCAGGCAATCTTTCCCCTCTACGCTCGCGATCTCGCTCATCGTCTCGATGCGAATGTTCGACTTGGTCGCGAGCTGGTCGATCAAGTACTGCGACATGCTCGCCGCGAGGGCCGGCCCGCGCACGAGGAGCGTGACGTCGTCTGCGTAGTTGGCAAACAGCATCGCCGCCTGGCCGGCGGAGTTGCCTCCGCCGACGAGGTACACCGACTGCCCGCGCACGCCGAGCGCCTCGGTCTGCGCGGCGCCATAGTAGACGCCGCGGTTGAGGAACGCGTCGATCCCCGGCACGCTGAGCCGCCGCCAATCCACGCCCGTGGCCAGCACGACCGACGAGGTGGTCACGCACTCGCCTCCATCCAGCGCGATCGTGTACGCGGACAGCGAATCGCCGCTGATGGCCGAGGCTGTGCGCGCCACCACGACGTCGGCGCCGAAGCGCACGGCCTGCTGCCGTGCGCGCAGGCTCAAGTCGTCGCCCGATATTCCCGTGGGAAAGCCGAGATAGTTTTCGATGCGCGACGACGTTCCCGCTTGCCCGCCGGGCGCGACGCGCTCCACGAGCAGCGTCCGCAGTCCTTCCGAGGCGCCGTACACCGCGGCGGCGAGTCCGGCGGGTCCGCCTCCGATGACCGTGAGGTCGTAGCGCACGTCGGCCGGCTCCGTCTGAAGTCCTACCTTCGCCGCCAGCTCGCGGAGCGACGGCGAGGAGAGCTCCTCTCCGCCGGCCAGCTGCACGATTGGAAAGTGCGACGCGCCTTCGCCATCGGGTTCCACCCAGCGAAAGGCGACGTGATTGCGCACGAGGAAGTCGCGCGTCGCGTGGCACGCCGGATCGAGCCGCCGCCCCACCACCGTCACCGATGCCAGCGGCGCGCCGGCGGAGATCTGCTGAATGGCGGCGACGCGCGTCGCCATGGTGCGCATGATCTCGCCGTTCAGGACCTCGCAATCGGTGAGCAGCGCGTGGAAGTCTTCCGAGTCGAGGCGCATCAGGCGCGTGGGCTCGGTGGCGCGAACGCTGGCGATTGCGCTCGAGCCGAGGAGCAGCGGTACCTCGCCGAAGAACTCGCCGGTTCGGTAGGTGGTGATCTGCTGCTCGGCGCCGCCCACGCTCTTGAACACCGCCAGCGTGCCTTCGATCACGACGTAGAATGCCGGCGTCTCGCCTTCGCGCAGCACCCAGTCGTCCGCCCGCAATCTCACGTCGGCGGCTCTGGCGGCGAGCGATTCCCGCTCGCTCGCCGGGAGCGCGCGAAAGAGCGGAACGGCGGCAAGCATCTCTCCGGTGATCATGCGCGCCGCTTGACCCTCGCTGCCCGCGCGCGCGCTTCGGCGATGCGCTCGATGAACGAAGCGATCGGTTCGTTCTCGTTGCGGCGCGGCAGCACGAACGCCCTGTTGTCGGGGTCGACCGGAGCGGATGGGCCGACTGGCTCGTCCATCATCAAGTCGCCGCCGGCGCTCTCGACCGCCTTTTCGAACTGCTCGATCGCTTCGACGAGGTGCACCAGCTCGTCGTTTGTCTCGCGCCCGGTGAGCGCCACGCCCTTCGCGTGAAGACGGTGCGCAAGCTCGCCGCTGACGCGTGAACGCTCATCGTCGCCGCCGTTCGGCGGATCCTGCCGGCTCGATGTCATCGGTCGTCCGGATGAAGGTTGTTCGAATCGCTCCTTCATCGTACGGCCAACGCCGCGGTTTGGTTAGAACCGAAGGCCCACGGTGACGGGCGCGAGCCACCGCGGCCCCGCCCCCGCGGGAGCTAGACCGTGCCACGCCGCTTCGACGACCGCGCGATAACGCGGCCCAATGGGTATCGCCAGACCCGCGCCGGCGGAGGCGCCTACGTGCAGTGAATTGTCGTAAACGTTCGCGTCGTAAACTCCAGCGCCGCCGATGACGTAGACGATTCCGCGAGGATCGAGACTAAACAGACCATTCGCCGTGAGCCCAACGACTCCGCGCGTGTAGTCGGTGTAGAATGGATGTGGACACCCAACGCTTGGACACGGTACGGCGGTCGGCTCGCGAAGGCGGAAGAACATCGCGTCGGCATCAAAGCGCAGCCGCACCCTCGGCGCCAACACCTGGCCGATCGAGCCGCGCAACTCGAATCCCGAGGTGTATTTGTTCGGGCTCGACGCAGGCGGCGACGCGACGAAGTTCCACCCGGCGCCGAGCTCGTAGAACCCTTGGCCCCGCGCGGGCGATGCGCCGGCCACGAGACACATGGCCGCCATGCCAGCCGCCGCAATCCAACGCGGGGAACGAATCACGTTCATAGATTACGCTCCCGGAGAACGAAGCTGTCGCTCAGCCGGTAGTTAGCGCTCGGTGTGGTCCGAGTCAATGGTGGCGCATTACACTTCTCTATAGATACGCACAGGGAGGTTCGGTTGGCGCAAAGCAGTGGTCGAACCGATCCGCCGTCGTCTTGGGCGCCGCTCCGCAATGGACTCTTTCGTGCGATGTGGCTCGCCGCGCTGGTGAGCAACGTCGGCTCGTTCATGCAGATGGTCGGCGCGCAGTGGCTGCTCGTGCGCGGGCCGCACGCGGCGCTCATGGTGTCGCTCGTGCAAACGGTCGACATGATCCCCGACCTGTTGTTCGGCGTGGTCGGCGGCGTGGTCGCGGACATCTTCGACCGCCGGCGCCTGCTCATCGCCGCGCAGGCCGCGCTCACCGTCACCGGTGTCGTGCTCACCGTCCTCACGCTGACCAACCATCTCGGTCCGGCGCTGCTGCTGACGCTCACCTTCGTGCTCGGCTTCGGGTCGGTGTTCACGAATCCGGCGTATCAGTCGATCATCCCCGACCTCGTGCCGCGCGAGCAGATCGCCGGCGCGTCGGCGCTCGGCTCCATCAGCGTGAACATCGCCCGCGCCGCCGGCCCCGCGCTTGCCGGCCTCGTGATCGCCCGCGCCGGCGTCGGCGCCGTCTTCGCGCTCAACACCGCGACGTTCCTCGTGTTCGGCGTCGTCGTGTTGATGTGGCATCCGGCACACACCTCGGTGCCGCAGCTTCCGGAGCGCTTCACGTCGGCGATCGTGGCCGGCGCGCGCTACGTGCGCCACTCCCCGGTCGTGCGCCGCATTCTGCTGCGCGCCACGTTGTTTCTCGTCCCCGGCAGCGCCCTGTGGGCGTTGCTGCCGCTCGTCGCGAGCGCGCGGCTCGGACTCGGCGCGGGAGGCTACGGCCTCATGCTCACCGCGCTCGGCGGCGGCGCGATCGCCGGTGCGTTCCTGTTGCCGCGGCTCACGACCAGAGTCTCGAACAACGCCCTCGTGGTCGGCGCCAGCGTGGTCTATGCCGCGGTGCTCGCCACAACCGGACTCGTGCGCAATCCGACCCTGAGCTTCATCCTACTCGTTCCGGCGGGCGTGGCGTGGATGGCGGTGCTGTCGACGATGAACACCGAGGTGCAGCTCTTTCTTCCCGCCTGGGTTCGCGCGCGCGGGCTGTCCATCTACCTCACGGTGTTCTTCGGTGCGCAGGCGTTCGGCTCGCTGCTCTGGGGACTCGTCGCCGACCCGCTCGGCGTCGTTCCCACCTTTCTCGCCGCGGCGCTCTTGATGGCGGCCGGCGCCGCGACGATTCGCATTTGGCCGCTCATCGACACCGCGAAGATGGACCGCCGCGTGTCGGCGTGGCCCGAGCCGCATCTCGTGGTGGACGCGGACGGCGACGCCGGGCCGGTCGTCGTGCAGGTCACCTACACGATTGCCCCCGAGAGCGAGCGCGCGTTTCTCGACGCCATGGTCTTGGTGCGCCAGTCGCGCCTGCGCACCGGCGCGAGCCAGTGGGGCATCTTCCGCGACGGCGAGCGGCCGCACCTGTTCGTCGAGCTCTTCGTCGTCTCGTCGTGGGACGAGCACCTGCGCCAGCACTCGAACCGTCAGACGGGCACCGACCAGGCGTTCATCGACGCGGCCGAAGCGTTCTCGAATCCGCCGCCGCAGACGTCGCACCTCATCTCGGCGGGCAGCGAGAGCTGGTAGACCATCTGTCACCGCGCCACTCGCAGTGCCACGAGCGCCCGCCGCGCCGCCGCACTGACGCGGGCGCTCGTATCGGCACCGGCGGCGTCGAGCGCGTGGAGCACGCCGGGGCTGCGCACGCCGATCCAGCCGAGGGCGTCGGCCGAGCGCGCGCGCACTTCGGGGGCCGGATCGGCGAGCGCGCGAACGAGCCGCTCCACCGTGGCCGCCGCGCGATCCGGGCTGGCGCCGACGCGCTCCAGCGCGAATACGGCCGTGGCGCGCACGTCCGCGCTGCTGTCGGCCAACGCGGTCAGGGCGAGCGGCTCGAGCCGCTCGGGCGCCGGGTCCACGTGCAGCAGCGCCTCGAGGGCGTTGGCGCGCGTCTCGCCGTTCGTCTCGGTGAATGCGCGCCGGAGCGCCGAGCGCGCCGCCGCACCCGTGTCGCTCAACACGCCGAGCGCGACGATCGCCGCGTCGCGCGCGGCGCTGTCGCGCCCGATCGCACGCACCAACGCGTCCACCACCGGCGTGCGCATCGACGGCGCGCTCGCCTCGCCCAGCACGTGCGCCGCCGCCGACCGCGCGTATGCGTCGGGCGAGTCCGCGAGCACGGCGATCACCTCCGTGATGCACCGGCGGTCGCGCGCCTCCTTGATCAACACCGCGAGCGCTTCGTCGCGCACCGACGGAACGTCGACCAGGCGCGCGATGACCGGATCGCACGGCGGGTGCAGCGCCGGCTCGGTCGCCGTCAACGCGTAGACCGACAGCACCCGCGCGCGCACGCGCGGATCGCTCGAGCGCAGCGCGTCGGTCCATTGCCGTTCGTCGCGCGGCACGGTGCGCGTGGGGTCGGGCCGGATCGCCACGAACGCCGCGGCGGCGAAGGCCACGGCGGCGATCGCAAACGCGACGACCGCCGCCATCGCTTTTCGGTTGTTCCTGCTGTCGTTCCCTCGGCGTTGCTTCACACTGGCTGCCGCCCTACCGCCGCTGAAGAGATCGAATGAGCCAGGCGACGACCGCCAGCGCGCCCGACACCGCGATGATGGCCGGCCCCGACGGAAGGTCGAACGGCACCGACAGGCTGAAGCCCACGAACGACGCGACGAGCGCCGACAGAATTGCGGTGATGAAGATCCCGCCCATGCTGCGCGCGATCAGCATCCCCGTCACCGCCGGCAGCACGAGATAGTTGAACACCAGCATCACGCCGGCGAACTGCATCGCGAACGCGATCACCAACCCGAGCGTGAAGTACAGAAACAAATTCCAAAACGTCACCCGGTAACCGAGCGTGCGCGCCGTCTCGCGGTCGAACGAAACGAAGAGGAACTCCTTGTAGAACAGGAGATGCGCCAGCAGCACCGGAACGCTCACGGCGAGCAGCACGTACACGTCGGCTCGCGTGATGCCGAGGATGTTGCCCTGGAGGAAGATGTCGTGCGCCTCGCCCGACTTCGCCTTGGCGATCAGCAGAATGCCGAGCGCCGCGGCCACGGCGTACGTCACGCCGATCGTCGCGTCGGGCGGCACGCCCGACCGCGCACCGCCGCCGATACCGAAGAACATCGCGCCGGCGAGCGCGAAGATGAGCGCGAACGCGACGGGATGCGCCGAGGCGCCCGCCATCCACCCCATGCCGCTCAGCCACAGCGCCAGCGCGATCCCCATCGACGACAGCTCGGCGATGGCCGCGCCCACGAACACGATGCGGCGCAGCACGACGTACACGCCGAGCGTCGCGCACACCACCGACAGCACGAGCGATCCGTAGAGCGCGTCCTTGAATAGCAGCGCGGCACTAAGCATTGTGCTGCGTCTCCGCCGCCGGAGCCGTGCGCCGCGCCACGACGATCCGATGTCCGTGCATCTCGTCCACGTCCACGGGAATGCCGTACATGTCGGTGAGCGTCTGCTCCGTCATGATCTCGGCCACCGTTCCGATGCGGAAGCCCCGCTCCACGACGAGCGCGATCCGCTCCACGTAGTTGGCCACTTCGTTGAGCGCGTGACTCACCATCAGCACCGTGAGGTTGTCGCGCTCGTGCAGCTCGCGCACGAGGCCGAGAATCTGCGTCGTCGAGACGAGGTCCATGCCGTTCGTCGGCTCGTCGAGCACGAGCACCGTCGGCTGGCCCACCAGCGCGCGCGCGATCAGCGTGCGCTGCTTCTGTCCGCCCGACAGCGCCGTGAGCTGCCGGTCGGCCAGGTTCAGAATGCCCACGTGCTCGAGCGCTTGGCACGCGAGCTCGCGGTCCTCCTTCGTGGGCCGCCGCCCGAGCCCGATACGGTTGTACCGCCCCATGAGGACCACGTCCACGACCTTCAACGGAAAGTTGTAGTCCACCGAGTCGCGCTGCGGCACGTAGCCGAAGCGCAGCCCAGGCGCGATCGTGACCGTGCCCGCCATCGGCTCGAGCGAGCCGAGGATGGCGCGGAGGATCGTGGTCTTGCCGGCGCCGTTCGGGCCCACCAGCCCAAGGAAGTCGCCTTGAGGAATGTCGAACGTGAGATTCGTGAGCACGGCGCGATGCCCGTACCCGAGCGTCGCGCCGTCGAAGGAGATCAGTGAGGTCATTGCGGAGTCGATGCGTTATTTCAGCGCCGCGGCGAGCGCGTCGATGTCGTGCTTCATGAGTGCGATGTAATCGTCCACCCCCTTCACGCCGCCCACCGACGCCGGCTCGACCAACACCGTGCCGCCGAGCTGCTGCGCCACGAGGTCGGACATCTTCCGCTCGTAGAAGGGCTCCTGCATCACCACCTTCGCGCCCGCGGCCTTCGCGTCCTTGATCACCTCGAACACGTGCGACGGCGACGGCGGCACGCCCGGCTTCGGCTCCATGAACGCCACGATCTTCACGCCCGTGTACTCGGCGAAGTAGCGCCAGCTCGTGTGGTACGCGATCACCGGCTTGCCGCGCATCACCGCGAGCTGCGGCTGCCACTCCTTCTCCGCCGCGTTCAACCGCGCCTCGAACGCCTTCTCGTTGCGGTCGTAGTCGGCTTCGTGCGCGCGATCGAGCTCGCTGAACTTCGCCTTGAACAACCGCGCGATGCGGCGGCCGTTCTCGGGATCGAGCCAGTAGTGCGGGTTGCCGAGGGGGTGCACGTCGCCCTGGCTGCGATCCACGTTGCCCTGCGGCACGTCGAGCACCGGCATCGCCTTCGACACGTCGAGGTAGCCCGGGCCGCCGAATTTGATCTTCGGGTTGCGCGCGCCGTCGAGCAGCAGCGGCATCCAGCCGATCTCGAGGTCGAGCCCCACGAACGCCCACACGTCGGCGTTGCGCAGCTGCAGCACGAAGCTCGGCTTCGCCTCGATGAAGTGCGGGTCCTGGTAGCCTTCGCCGATGTGGTTGGCCGTGATGAGGTTTCCTCCCACGGAACGGGCGATGTCGTACAGGTCGGTCGTGCTCGTGACCACTTTGAGCTGGGCGACCGCGGGTCGGGTGCCGAGCGCGAGCGCGGCTCCAACGGCGAACAACAGTTGACGACTCTTCATTGCGTGAATGCTCCTCGGCAACGTGCCGAATTGATCAGAATGGATGCGGCTTGTGGGGGCCAAGCGAGAACGCCGCTTGGAGCAGGATGCGATTGAGGCCTGCGCCCGTCGCCTGATTCAATCGCTCGTAGCCGGCCACGAGTTTCGAGAACTCGCTGGGGAACCATTCGAGATACCCTGACCCCGCGGTCAATGTTCGGCCTTGGGCGGTCGGATCCTGCACGTAGTCGTAGCGCCCGCCAAGGAACAAACACTGTCCGAGTTGGTAGCGCGCGAACGCGTAGGCCCCGGTGTAGTCGCGCCCCGCCGACACGGAGCTGAGCGGCACGCCCTGCACGCCCGCCGATGGATTCTGCTCGTTGATCTGATGCATCACCTCGCCCTGAAACAGGAACGACTTGTACAAACCCTGTTGCAGCGGACGCCACCGGTACGTGAGGTCGGCGCCGAGCATCGTCTGCCGCGCGAGCGTGGCGCTCACGCCGTTGAACACGAGCGGGTCGCCCGTCGCGGTGGCGAAGGCGCGCTCCACCTTGCCCGTCAGCACGCTGCCCGAGAGCTCGAAGTTCGTCGACTCGTTGATGTCCACGTAGTTGCGCAGCCGCGCCGAGTAACCGAGTCCGCCGAGCGATTTGTTGGCGGGCTCGAAGGGGACGAGGTCGGCCGCCGCGTCGCGCAGCCGGTCCACCGCCGTCACCTGCAGCTCCTGGTAGAAGCCGAAGGGCGCGAGCACCTTGCTCACCCACACGCCGGTTCCCTTGAGGCCGTCGTCGGTGAGCAGCTTCTGGATGACCCACGGATATTCGATCGTGTGCAGGTCGTGCCGGTGCGTCGTGTTCTGCTTGCCGAACGGCATCAGGTAGCGGCCGAGGCGAATCTCGAGATCGGGAATGCTCGTGGTCGTGAGGAAGGCCTGCTCGATCGAGATCTTCTCGACGTCGGAGATGCCGAGGAACACGTCGCCGCGAAAGTACGGGTCGACGACCGCCTGCACCGCCAGCTCGACCTCGCGCACGCCGAAGCGCGTGCCGTCCTTCTGGGTGGATCCTTTCGGTGAAAGGTCGCCCACGAGATCGCCCACGGCGCTGAAGTCGGGGAGCATGCGCGGGTTGCTCGGTCCTGACGCCCCGCCCGTGGCGCCCTGCGCCGGCGCGGGCGCGGCCTGCGCGCTCTCGAGGGCGCGCATGAGGTTTAGAGAATCCTGAATGGCTTTCCGTCGGAGCGAGTCGGCTCGCGACGCGGGTCGTCGGGTGGTGTCGATCTGCGCCGTGAGCGGCGCCGCGGTAACGACCGCGAAGCCGACGGCGGTGAGCAGTCTGCGCATGGCTGGGAGATGAGAGTCGAGTTACGAACCGTCGAACCGGCGCGCGCTCGAGGAGGCGCAGCCGGTGCGAACGGTTAGGATTGGCGAACGACGACCGCCGGCAAGGGGCGGTCCGCGGCCAGGTGGGCCGCGCGGTCTTCAGACCCGTTCAGACCGCGGGTGGCGCTCTCGATCCCGGGAGACTGCGGGCTGCCGACGCGTCGAGAGACGACTGCGTGGCGGCGGGGCGCACGTGGGCGATGGCCGCGATGCGCGGCGGGGCTGCGGCGTCCATCGTTCCCAGGCAGTTCGACAGGAACTGACAGAAGGCGCAGTCGGCGCCGTGGGCGCGGTGGCAGGCCGGCGTCGACGCGGACTCGACGTGGATCACCTGTCCGGCGCTGGCGGCGGCGGAATTCGCGTCGACCAGCGTCAGAACCGGAGGCAGCGCGATCTGGAGCGCTGCCCACAGCAACATGACGTAGCGAATCCAGCCGGTGGGGGCGGCCATGGCTCAGAGGATAGCGGGCGAGGCGGTGCGCGGCAACCTCGATCGGTCGCCGCGCTACCGGTTCTCGACGGTACTACGGCTTCTTGATCTCAGCCTTCGCTTCGTTCCCCGTCTTCTTGAGGTCGTGATGCGCCGCCGACGAATTCTTCTTGAGCGAGTGCTTGGCGCTACGGCCCACGCTCTTTCCCGCGTGGCTGACGTCCTGAGCCGCCGCGCCCACGGTGCCGCCGACTTTATGGATGCCGGTCGCGTTCCCGAGCGTCGTCTTCGTGCCGTTCCCGGCCTTCTGGAGCTCGTGGTGCGTGGCGCCGCCGACTTCCTTGGCGTCCTTCTTCACCTCGTTGCCGGCGGTCTTGAGGCCGTGGTGGATGTCGGCCCCCACGGACTTGATCGACTGTGCCGCGGCCGGCGCCGCAAGCGCCGCGCTGAGGCCGGCAACAGCGATCAGATGATGAATGCGCATTTCAGAATGCTCCTGGTTGAGGACTACGCCTCTCTCTAGAGCAAGTTGCGGGCACACGACGAGCAACTCGGCGATCGGACCGTCATCCCGCGCGCGATCGTAACGCGTCCGGACCGTCTCCCTGGCTGTGGAGCAAGCGCTCGATCTGCCGCACGTCGCTTTCCTGCTGCGCGTAGACCACGAGCAGGGAGCCGCGTGTCGAGCGTATCTTGAACGGCCGGTAGCCCCTGTCGGCCAACTTGGCGATCGCCGCCGCGTCGAGCTCGCGCAGCTCGAATTCGCCGGCGGCGGGGATGATCCAACTCGCGTTGTCGCTCATGCGGCTGCAACCTATGGTGCAAACGCGCGGAGACAACGGTTACTCGCGAGTGGTCTCTAATAGCCGCGAATACCCGCTATTACCCGCTCGGCGCTACGCGCGCTCCAGCAGCCGCCGCATCGCGCGAATGAGATCGTCCACGACGAACGGCTTCGGGATGAAGTCCGTTCGGTCGCCCTCGAGCATCCGCGCCGTCAGCGCGCCCGCGTCGTACCCCGACATGAACAGCACGCGCAGCGACGGATACCACCGGCGCAGCATACGGAACAGCTCGTCGCCGGTCATCGCCGGCATCATCACGTCCGTCACGACGAGATCCACCGGCGCCGCGTGCCGCGCAACCTCGAGCAGCGCGTTCTCGCCGTCCGTCGCCTCGATCACGTCATAGCCGCGCGATCGCAACACTTCCGCGATCACCTGTCTCACGCCCGGCTGGTCGTCGACGAGCAGAATGGTCTCGTCGCCGTCGAGCGACGTGTCGCGCGGCTGCAGCTCCCCGGACGCCGACGTCAGCACGCGCGCCAAGTCGAGCGTGTACCGCGCGAGCATGCGAATCGTCTCGACGTGATGCCGCGCCGCGTTCGTTTCGAGCGCGCTTTCGCCGAGCTCGGTCGCGTGCGACGCGATCGCCTCGAGCCCCGTGTACAGCGCGAGCAGCGTTTCGCGACTGCCGTCGTCAGTCATCGATCGCGTCCCGCACGGCGGCCGCGAGCGCGTCGGGACCGAACGGCTTTTGGAGATACGCCGACTCGGCCGAGAGCACACCGTGACGAAGGATCGCGTCGTCGGTGTAGCCCGACATGTACAGCAGCTTCGTCGCCGGCCGGCGTTCGGTGAACGCTTCGGCGAGCACGCGGCCGCTCATCTCCGGCATGATCACGTCGGTCAGCAGCAGGTCGATGTGGCCGTCGAACCGCTCGGCGATCGACAGCGCCGTCTTGCCGTTGGCTGCCTCGAGCACCGTGTACCCGTAATGCTCGAGCATCCCGCGCGTCGCCGCTCGCACCGCGGGCGAATCCTCCACCACGAGCACGGTCTCGGTTCCGCGTGCGGGCGCGGGGCGAGCCGGCTCGGATGCCGGCTCCGCCGCGGCGGGGGCGAGCGGCAGATAGATCTTGAACGTCGAGCCCTTGCCCGGCTCGCTCTCGGCGCAGATGAACCCGCCGCTCTGCTTGACGATGCCGAACACCGTCGCCAGCCCCAGGCCGGTTCCCTTCCCCAGCTCCTTCGTCGTGAAGAAGGGCTCGAAGATGCGCTGGCGCGTCGCTTCGTCCATGCCCACACCGCTATCGCGAACGGAGAGCATCGCGAAGCTCGCCGGGTCCTGCTCTCGGCACCGCGCGCCCTCCCCCGACTCCACGCGGCTCATCTCGATCGACAGCGTTCCGCCGGTGGGCATCGCTTCGCGCGCGTTCACCGCGAGGTTGAGCACTACCTGCACGAGCTGCGCGGCGTCCACGAGCACCACCAGCGGCTCTGCGCTCCGCGCGATCGTGAGCCGAACGTCCTCGCCGATCAGCCGCCGCAGCAGCTTCTCCGCGTCGGTCACCACGTCGTTCAGCGCCGTCGGCCGCGGGTCGATCACCTGCTGCCGGCTGAACATCAGGAGCTGCCGCGTGAGCGAGGCAGCCGACGTCGCCGCGAGCTGGATCTCGCGAAGCTCCGACCTCCGCGTGTCGAGCGGCGCCATGCTCCGCTCCAGCAGGTCGGCGTAGCTAATGATCACCGTGAGCAGGTTGTTGAAGTCGTGCGCCACGCCGCCGGCCAGCCGGCCCACCGCCTCCATCTTCTGCAGCTGGCGGAGATGCTGCTCCATCCGCCGCTTCTGCGTCACGTCGCGCAGCGCCGCCACCCGCACCGCCCGGCCGGCGATCTCGAAATTCTTCGTGGTGGCCTCGACGACCGCGCTACTGCCGTCCTTTCGGCGTATCACAACCTCGTACGTGCCGTCGCGCTGCATCGCGATCCGCTCGCGCACGGCTGCGACCGACTCCTCGGCCACGAACCGCTCGACCGGTTGGCCGACGAGCTCCTCCATGGTATACCCGCCGAGGTCGGCGAACTCCTGGTTCACCTCGAGCAGAATGCCGTTCTCCGCCACGATGAGCGCGTCGAACGAGGCCTGGCAGAGTGAGCGGTATATCCCTTGTGCGGTCGAGTCTTGAAACAGCCGCGTCGGCGGCTGGTCCGCGGCACCGGCGTCGGTGCCCTCTCCTGAAGTCATTTGTCTCGGCTCCGTTTCCGGCATCGGGCCCGCGAACCGCGGGTTGGATCTTTCGGTCTCTCGCTCTCTGCCGTTGATTCTAGAACGCAACCGGGGTTTTCGACCGTCTCCGATTGCCTAGTCTTGGTGTTCCCCTTTCGGGGGACACGGGCTCGACCACGGGAGGCATCGTGAGCGCACAAACGAGACCCACGGGCATCAGCGTCGTCGGCGACGTGCCGTGGGGAATGCACTTCTCCCTCTTCTACGACTCGGCCCAGGACCTGCTCGACGCGGTCGTTCCCTACTTCGCGGCCGGGCTCAATGCCGGAGAGCTCTGCGTCTGGGTTCCCTCCGAGCCGTCGGTCGAGCGGCTGGCGGCGGAGGCGCTGCGAGAGCTCGTGCCGGACTTCGACCAGCGCATGGAACGGCGCGACATCGAGTTCTTCCAACCCGACGACTTCTATAGACAGAACGGCCGCTTCGACCGCGACGCGGTCATGGCCAAGTGGCGGCAGTGGGGTGCGCGGTTGCA
Organism: Gemmatimonadota bacterium; assembly: GCA_028287235.1. Taxonomy (GTDB): domain Bacteria; phylum Gemmatimonadota; class Gemmatimonadetes; order Gemmatimonadales; family Gemmatimonadaceae; genus JAQBQB01. The sequence continues at coordinate 269,415 of JAQBQB010000023.1, forward strand.
GCACGACGGCCACCCCGGGCTGCGCGTCAGCGGCAACCTCACCTGGCTCACGCGATTGGATTGGCCGTTGTTCGGCGAGTACGAGCAGGCGCTGAACGACTTTCTCTCGGCGCGGCGAATGCTCGTGCTCTGCACCTACCGGCTCGCCGGCGCGGCCGCGGCCGACATGCTCGACGTGGCGCGCGCGCATCACTTCGTGATCGCCCGCCGCCGCGGCGAGTGGGAGGTGCTCGAGCGGGAGGCGCTCGCCCAGTCGAAGGATGAGCTGCACAGGTTGAATGAACAGCTCGAGGCGCGAGTCGCCGAGCGCACGAGCCAGCTTCGCCGCAGCGAGGCGTATCTCGCGCAGGGAGAGCGCCTCAGTCATACCGGCAGCTACGCCTGGAACGCGACGACGGGCGAATGCGTGTTCTGGACGGACGAGAGCTTTCGGATCATCGGTCTCGAGCCGCGAGCCGCCGCGCCCACGCGGCAGGAGCTCTTCGCGCTGATTCATCCGGACGATCGCCAACGCGTCGCGCAGACGGTGGAGCTGATGCTGCGCGAGCGTCGCACCAGCGAGCTCGAGTTTCAGATCGTCCGCCCCAACGGTGAGGTTCGCGACGTTCAGGCCGTCACGACACCGGTGCTCGACGCACAGGGCCAGCTCGTGGAGCTGGTCGGCAGCGCGATCGACGTCACCGACCGCAAGCGCGCCGCCGCGCGGTTGGCGCGCGTGAAGCGGCTGGCTCGCGAGCGTCTGTTGGAGGCGCGGTTCACCGCCGTGCTCGACGAGCGCACGCGATTGGCGCGCGAGATTCACGACTCGCTGCTGCAAGGTGTGGCCGGAATCGCGCTGCAGCTTCGCGCCGCGCTCCCCAACCTCGGCCCCACGCCGCCCGCCGCCGCCGAGTCGATCCGCCAGATTGCCGAGCTCGCGGAGTCCACCATTCGCGACGCGCGCCGCGCGGTGTGGGACATTCGAGCGCCGGCGCTCGTGCAACACGGCCTGCTCGCCGCGCTCGACGCGGAGCTGCGTCGTGCCGCGGCGGGCGTTGCGCTTCAGCTCACGGTCGAAGGCACGCCGCGCGCGCTCGCGCCGGCGATCGAGGACGCCATCTTTCGCATCGCGCAGGAAGCCGCGATCAACGCGGCGAAGCATTCCGGCGCGAGCGGCGTGTCGGTGGTCCTCGCCTTTCGCCCGCGGTCGGTTCGGCTCACCGTGTCCGACGACGGGCGCGGCTTCCGCGCTGACGGCCGCGTGCGGGCGCACGGCGGGCGGTGGGGAATCCTCGGCATGCACGAGCGGGCCGATCGCATCGGCGGCACGCTGGCGATCCGCAGCGCGCCGGGGGCCGGAACCACGGTGGAGCTGCGCGTGCTGTCCAACCGCAAGCCGAGCAGCGACGACCTCACCGTGCCGCGGCGGCTTCGCCACACCTCGTGACGGGGCACAGATGCCGATTCGCGTTCTGACCGCCGACGATCACCCGGTGGTGCGCAACGGGTTGCGGGCGATCATCGCCAACGAGCGCGACATCGAGCTCGTGGCCGAGGCGACCGACGGCGCCGAGGCGGTGGCGCTGTACGAGGCGCATCGGCCCGACGTGGTGCTCATGGACCTTCGGATGCCGCGCCTGGACGGCATCGGCGCCACGCGCGCCATCGTCGCGGCCGATGCGGGCGCGCGCATCGTGATGCTCACCACCTACGAGGGCGACGCGGACATCTACCGCGCGCTCGGCGCCGGCGCGCGCGGGTATCTGCTCAAAGACATGTTGGGCGCCGCGGTGATTCAGACGATCAGGACGGTTGCCGCGGGCGGGCGCGTGATTCCGCCCGACGTGGCGGCGCGCCTGGTGGAGTTCACGCCGCGTGTGGATCTCACCGAGCGCGAGCTCGAGGTCTTGGGGCTGACGGCGAAAGGGCTGCGCAACCGCGACATCGCGCGCGCGATCGGGAGAACCGAGGCCACGGTGAAGGCGCACCTCAAGCACGTCATGGAGAAGCTCGGCGTGGACGACCGAACGGCGGCGGTGACGGTCGCGCTACAGCGGGGAATCATTCATCTCGACTGAGCGCGGACGATCGCTGCGGAGCGATCGCGATCAGCCCGTGGCCGACCTCGGTGTACCGCCGGGGTGCGTCCGCTCGTGCTCCAGCGTGCGCTCGATCTGCCGCACGTCGCTTTCCTTTTGGGCGTAGACCACGAGGAGCGAGCCTCGCATCGAGCGGATCGCGTACGGCTGGAAGCCCCGGTCGGCCAGGTCGGCGATTGCGTCGGCGTCGAGGTCGCGCAATTCGATTTCGCCGCTGGCGGGGATGATCCAACTCAGGCAGTCAGACATGGCCGGTCCATCGGTTCACTGTTACGGCTAAGCTGCCAGCGCCGGCAGGGAGTTAGAACCTACGCTGTGGAGTTGGGGGGACAATGGTTATTTGTGGGCGGGTCGGAAGCGTGGACGGCAACCCGGCTAGGAAAACGTTTATCCATTGCGGGCCACGGCGGGCGCCGAAGGTGACTCGCACTTAGGCGCACGTGACTCCGTCGGTTCGAACGCGCATCGACCAACTCCCGGACGGCAATGCACGACTTCGACGATCGTCAGCACGCCAGCACAGCACCGCCCAACGCGCCGTTAGCGATGAGTTGTCGCGCCAGGGACTTCGCCCCGAGAGGTAACACCTTGCTCCACGGTTCTACATTAGCGTACGCGAATAAACCGACTGCGCACGGCGCCATCTCAAAGCACCTGGCCCCTTCTCCGTCGAAGCCAAATATTGTTCGATGCTCGCTCGGCGAACTTGGCTGGTCTGTGACCAGCTCGTCGCCTACTACCGAGTACATCAACAGGACGACCTCGTCTTTTACGCGAGAGTACACGACATAGGTAAGCTTGCCATCCGAGTGAAATGTCTGAGCGACGTGCCATAATTCGCCTGCGCGCCGATGCATCCAGCGTCGAGCGAGCCGAGCGTACTTACTCCCGTGCGTCGCGACCATGACCGCCACGAAGAGACCATAAGGCATCTGCCTGCACGATACGCGGCGCTCGATCTTGCGCTTTCGTATTGCCCGCTACAGTGCTCACCTAGGCGCGGCCCTTGTCGTCGGAAGCGTGCTGTCTGTCGGCTTCTACCTAATGCAACACTAGTCTACGAAAGCGCCTAGCGACAACCGGAAGTACGCCAAACTGCGGCGGACCATACGCGGCTAGTCTGCGACCGTGCGCGGAACGATCCGCGTCACGATCCACCCGCCGCCACGCCGCGCTAGGTGGTAGTCGTACCGCCCTCGGCTCACGCCCTTCGGTCCGATGTCCGTGACGACGACCGTCATCACAATGGGTCCGCGACGAGTGTGGCGGGACAAACCCGTTCGAACAAACATCATCAGCGTAGCCGGGCAATTCTTCAACACGTCGCTCGATGGTGGAATTGGTACGAGCGCTCCCGGACATTTTCCAACAACCACTGAGTCCATCGTAAGGTGCCGCTCCCTAAGGACACGCCGACGCGCATCGACGATGCTCGGCGCTGCCGACACCAACGCGCTATCGGAGCCGTTGCCGAGGCTGTCGAGCGGTCGCGGATCGAACCGCGGCTCGCGCTGCGACGAATCACGAACGGAGCGCGCCACAGCGCCGAACTGTGCGGCGTCCGTGCCAACCGACGTGCTCTGCGCCGTGACCGACGAGGCTACGAGCATTGCCATCGTCGGTGCGAGGATGAGATGAATTCTGTTCACAATTGTGCTCCGTTCTCTCAGCCGCCACCGCATTGATCGCTGTGAGTCGTTTTCGAGTTATCGTTCGTCAGATGGCGCCCGTTATTCAAGTGATCGAACTCGTGCGCGAGAAGTTGTTGGAGGTCCCGCCCTGATCCATCCTTGTGCGATGCATCGTAATAATTGTTGGTCCAACCATTCGCCAGAGTTACCCAAGAGTAGCCACCGCTGGCACCACCGCCCTGCGGCGCTCCGCCGCCGAATCCCGGCCACGAGCTAGTCGAATAGAGATGGAGATCGCCACGGTTCAGTACCGCATCACCAATATTGGCGAGTGTTACGCAAATCCCACCGATGGAGCGCATGTTCGCCAACGCCGCGTCGATTCGAGCCCGTTGTGTGCTGTCAGGTGGCGACCCATCGCACCATGACTTGGCCACCGAGTCGAGCGACGCATAGTTCTCACACTTGGGTCGAGGATGCGTTGCATTGTCGCCCGAGTTGACGGCGGGAATTGCACGCACACTTACGGTCGTCTGTTTCCATTTCCCATTGATGTACGCCGCAGGTCGGAAGGTACCCGAGCCGGTGATCACACGACCGCAGGGTGAGATGTATTGCTGACACGCCCAGTAGGTCACCGGCTGGTCGTTTGGATCGCCACCGTTTGAGGTGTCGGAGGGAATCCAATCCACGCCCGCGCCGACAAACGGCACACCGAAACTTCCCCACGAAGACGGCGTGGCACCTTGAAGGAGATGCACGACCGAGCCCACGACCACTACTTCCGAGTCGGGCCAAGCGGTCATCTCAGCGTTGAGTCGCTGAACGGTGATCGTCGAACCGCCGCTCCAGTCATCGCAGCGGTTGTGTTCGGGTCGCTGCGCGCCACACCAGACGCCATTGTATCCGTCGTACTGGCGCGCGCCGTATCCGTTTCGGCCCGCCGCCTCAAGCACGCCTTGGACGAGCAACGTGTCCACGGCGGTAGATCCACTACCGTGCGGAAAGTTCGTGCCCCCCGTCGAATTGTATTTGTCGCGATAGCCGAGGTAGGCGTTTCCGGTTGGTCCCCAAGAGTCAGCAACATCGCCGGTTGCCGAATAATTGGGCGTTCGGGTCAACATTCCCGACGCGGTCGCGACGACGACCGTGGCATACGGATACGTTCCAAACGTCACACCGGTTCCAACGCTCGATCCGCCTGTCCACGGATCAGTTGCGCCTACAGGCGCGCTCACCTGGTCCGGCGAGTTATCCAGATCGTACACAGGCGTCGTCGGAAACAATCTGCGGCCCGGTGTGGCCGGTTGCGTCACGTCATCACGGGTGCAGCCAACGGAGATGAGCACAGTTCCTGAAACGACGGTGAGCACACCGCGCCGCGAAAAGATGAATCCCACGGTCCCTCCCATACCACTAAAGTCGAATGCCGATTCGCCAATACCTGCATCGGCGTGACGCTTTGTTGGTCTCAGACCAACTCGCCGAGGACGATCGCAAAGGGACGTGCGTCACCGGTCGCGCCCGGTTCGCGTTGAAGGCGGAGCCAAAATCCGTCGCTTAGTTCGCTTGAACGGCGCCCCAACGAGTTCAAGAATGCTAAAGCGGACCAGCATGATCTACGGGTTTGCAAGCAACAACGTATCAAGTCTGCATCCGCTTCAAGGGGGGGGGGGGAATCATCAGGCGGCCTTCTCCCTATACCCATCGACGTCATCGCGGGTATAGGGACAAGGCGGCCGGCTACTTCCGCCTAGCGACCGACTGATACGGCGCACCCCGCGATTGTCCGCTCAATTCCGTGCTCAGTTTTCGCCGAGACGCAGAGCTTATTATCATTCTTGTATTGCGCTCATCGTAACGTCTCCGACGCCTTGCCGACTATGCGAACCATCAAACTACCGGACGGTCAGTTTCAGTTTGATCCTGATGCTCCGCTGGGTAAGCCGGGCGGTTTCGGTCAAGTCTTTGCTGGGACAGATGCCGAAGGACGCGACCTTGCGATCAAGAGACTGAATCTCAGCGCCGCCGATACCGCCCATCGGGAGCTCCGCATTGCCGGAGAGCTACGCAACGGGGTTTTCGGCTATGTGGTTCCGGTTTACTCTGCCGGCGAGGATGCGGACACTGGCGAGTACTTCGTGGTTATGGCTCGCGCAGGCGATGACCTGGAGGCTCACCGCCGGACGCTAGCGGCGATGAGCAGCGGCGACGTGGCGGCGATCTTGGCCGATATAGTTGAGGGACTCGTCGAAGTTGGTGAGCTGGTTCACCGCGACCTCAAGCCGGCCAACGTGCTTCGCCACGAGAATCGATGGAAGATTGCTGATTTTGGGATCGCTCGGTTCTACGAAGAAGCGACCGCGTCGAATACGCTCAAGGATGCCATGAGCCCGTACTATGCGGCGCCGGAGCAATGGCGATATCAACGCGCTACGCACGCCACCGACCTTTACGCCCTCGGTTGCATTGGATTCTTCTTGGTGACTGGTAGGCCACCATTCGTGAAGAATCCGGAACACGAGCATCAAACTGCGCCCATACCGCCTCTTGCGTCGGGTGAGCCACGACTTGACGCACTTATAACGATGCTTCTTCGGAAGCCGCCTGAAACGCGCCCTAGCCTTACACGGACGAAGGAACGCCTTGGCGAGATCAGGAGAATTCAGGCTAATCCGTCGCTGTCGACGAACGCCGCTTCGGCGCTTTCAGCGGTCGGTGCTCGCCTCGCACACGAAGCTCATGAACGTGAATCCAAACAGGCAGAAGAGACTCGGATACGAGAAAGCCGCCGCGTCGCTGCTGCAATTGGCCGCGACATTCTGAAGGACAACTTGGAGCGCCTGTGGGGAAACATTCACTCCATGGCGCCGACCGCAGAGCGAGCGAGGAAGTCGGACGACGCATTGCTACGTGTTTCGCTGGGCATTGCGTCCCTAACGATTACGGCGGGCAACGAGTACTTCTTGCCGGTGGGTGGGAAGTGGGATGTGATACTCGGCGGTCAACTAATCGTTCAGATGACGGGTCGCCGTGCCTACAAATGGTCAACGTCGCTCTGGTACGGGTCGCGACCGGGCCACGATTTGCGGTGGTTCGAGGTTGGCTACTTTTCGCCATTTCAGGGTGGAGACGCGCCTTTCGCGTTGCCGCCGACTCACGCGCCAAACGCAGCGGGTTCAACGAGTGTTGGTGGAATAGATATCGCTTGCGGGCCTTGGCCCATTGACGATGAATCTGAGCCCGAATTCCATGATCGCGTCATATGGCTCTTGGCGAAGGCTGCGAGGGGTGAGCTCCAACATCCCAGCCACATACCGATTGGGGATTGGTCCTCGTTCGCGCGCTGAGCATCGGCACGTCATGACCTGTCTCGGCACACTTAAGTGACACACGATGACGTTGTGGCGAGCCTCAAGGCGGCGCTGAATCAGATGGCGGACGAGCAACGCTATTTGATTGACGTGGAGCTCAGCGAGCGCGCGCTTTGCGCGTGGCTCGCGGAGTATATGCGGCCGCGATTCGCGAGCTGGGATGTTGATCCTGAGTACAACCGATTTGGCGAGGCGACGAAGCGAGTCCACAGCGGCCCGGGTGGCGAATTACGCAGTGTCGTTCCGGACATCATCGTTCACCGTCGAGGACCGCATTTACTCGCTATCGAGGCAAAAACGGGTACGTCACGTTAGGTTCCCGCGAGCAATCAGCGAAAACTCATAGCATACAAACGCGGCCTTGGGTATCAGTTCGCCGCGTTCGTTCGCGTGCCCGTTGGCCGCGACGCGACGCCAGCAATCGTCGTTTGGATTTAAGAACATGCGAAGCCTCCCTCACGCCCGACCAATACGGCGGAGAACAAGCATTGCGCGACTGCTAGCTGACTAACACTGAGAGGTCAATCCTGTGGGTTCGGCGAGGGATCGGATCAAGCGAGTGCGCGAAGCGCACGAACACGTTGAGGAGTTGGTTTCGCGTCCTGAGACCACGTTTATCATTCACTACTCGTGCGAGAGTTTTTACGATCGCGCCGATGGCGCCACGCCTCGAATTACCTCCATCGCAATCCGTAATTATAGCAATGGCCAGACACATTCATTCTCAATCCATAAGGTCGCCGAGGTAACCGGAACACCCGCCGGTGCGATAACAGTCTCGTACGACCGTCTTGAGCGCGCGACGCTGGACGAGTTTTTTGAATTCGTTCGTTTGCACCAGACGAATCAGTGGGTGCATTGGAATATGCGTGATATCAACTATGGCTTTCCGGCAATTGAGCATCGATACCGTGTTCTTGGCGGCACGCCGGTTGTCATCGACGATTCACGCAAGCACGATTTGGCGCGACTGCTCTCCGCGATGTACGGCCTTCGTTACATTGGCCATCCGCGACTAGAGAGCCTAGTTGACAAGAACAGTATTACGCGTCTCGACTTTCTATCGGGCAAGGAAGAAGCTGATGCGTTTGAGGCCGGCGAATACGTTCGGCTGCACCAATCGACACTCCGAAAGGTGGACGTGTTAGCCACGATCCTTGAACGAGCTGCGGACGGCTCGCTGAAGACAAATTCAGGCTGGTTCGACCGACATGGATACTCGCCCGCAGCGGTTGGCGAATTGGTGAAAGACCATTGGGGATTTGCTCTCTTCGCCGTGTTGGCCAGCATCGCATCGATTGTCGGGTTGTACTACACACTTCGCCCGCGTTAGGTCGTTGTCGTGAGCGACGAACCTTAGGCAGCGCAATGATGGCTTGACAGTAGAGGATGCAGTCGTGCAAGTAACTGACCTTTACCATGTCACCGACATGGATTATTCCCCAGCTGGGCGCAGCGGGAATTCAGCGAGCAACCGGTCTCTCAGCCTCATACGCTCGGCGTATCCTGCATGGGCATCACGTTCCTCGGCCGGAGCACTGGCCGGCACTTCTAGCCGCGATTACCGAGAACGACTGATCATGGCCGAGGCTGCTGTGTAGTGTTCCGCCGGCCGGTAAGCGGCTCAGTTTTCTCCTCAGTTTTCTCCTCAGTCGCGCCCTCAATTTTGCGCTCCTTGAGCGTTGCTGAGGCGCCTCCCTGCCCGCGATCTCGCGGCTCGCGGAGTCGGTAGTCGGGACAACCGACTACGCTGATCGATTTTTCCCGTTTCGAGGGCGACGCTAAGACGCCGCAGAACGCGCGCCTCGTTCGTTAGCGAGGACTGCCAGAACCTGACCACGCGCCAGCCGGCTGAACGAAGCAACCGGTTCACCGCACGATCCCGGCGACGGTTGCCGAGAATCTTCGCAGTCCAATACGCCGTGTTTGACTTTGGGAGTCGAAACTTCCGGGGGTTGCCGTGCCAGAAATCGCCGTCGATGAACACAGCCACTCTGGCAGCGGAAAACACGAAGTCAGGTTTTCCCGGAAGTAAGCTCCCTCGGCGCCAGCCTCGGATTCGGTTCTTTCGCAGCATCCGAATGAACTGCAACTCCGTTGCGTCGTTGCCGCGCGATCGGATGCGGCCCATGATGACCGAGCGCTGCTCCACGCTGAACATATCTGCCATCAAGACATCCCTTCGCCCCGCGGCTTCGCCGCTTCGAACCGCTGGAGCCGAATATTAAGGTCTTCTAATAATTAGGCGCGATCCTTCGGCCGCTGTGCCCGCCTTGCAGCGTGACGCTCAACGACGTATCATGCTGCCATGACGCAAGTTATCGCTGCTGCTCCGACCAGGAAGACCCCGCGAGCCGCTGACGCCGATGAGAGCCGGCCTGTCAAGGTCGGATGCCTCTTCGCCGCGATGGGCGGCTTCGCTAAGGCCTTCCAAAAGGTGGGCGCGGATGTGGTCTGGGCAAACGAAATCGATCGGTTCGCGGTGGAAACATTTCGCCTGAATTTCCCAACGGTCAGGTGTGTTCACAAACCCGTCGAGGATCTAACCGTTCGCGGAGACAAGCTTGAGCCGGTCGATATCCTGACCGCCGGTTTTCCCTGCCAGCCGTTCTCTGTTGCCGGGGATAAACTCGGATTCAAGGACGTGCGGGGGATGCTTTTCCTTGAGATTATCCGAATTCTCCGCGAGTTCGGGAAAAAGAAACCCGCGATTTTACTCCTTGAAAACGTCAGACATTTTCGAACGCACGACAAAGGCAGAACCTTCAAGCGGGTACAATCGGAGATTCAGCGCGCCGGCTATTGGTTCAGTGAGAAGGATGCGCAAGTCCTTAACACTTCAACGCACACGAAGATTCCGCAGAATCGCGATCGTGTATTCATGGTCGCGATGAACACCGATCTGTTTTCGTCAAATACTTTCGAATTTCCTGATCCACTGCCAGACGGCTCGGTGAAGCCAGTTCGAGATTTCTTGGATTTGGACAAGAAGGCGCCAGCGGAGTGTTACTTCCAGCCGTCGTCCCAGTATTACGCGTTGTTTGTCGAAGCAATGGCAAGCGGCGACCCGCGAGCGGTCTACCAACTTCGTCGCAACTATGTGCGCGAGAATATGTCCGGTGAGTGCTTCACGATCATGGCCAACATCGGAGATGGCGGGCATAACGACCCGGTGATCAAAGACCGCTGGGGCATCCGAAAGCTGACACGTCGCGAATGCGCCCGTCTTCAAGGCTACGACGACAGCTTCAAGTTTCCGCCCAATATGTCGCGGGCGCAGCTCGGAAAGCAGATCGGCAATTCTGTTACCGTTCCCCTTGTCGTGCGCCTCGCCAAGTCCTGCCTCGCAGAGTTACGAAAATTAGACGCCGCCGAGCGTACCGCATCGTGACAGACGCACTCGGGTGGATTTTTGCGAAGGTCGCAGGCGGCCAAGACAGTGGATTTCACGATGCAGGCGTCGAAACGTTCAAGGGCGATTTCAGCCGATACTTGGCGCGAGAGCTAATTCAAAACAGCCTCGATGCCCGGCTGGATCAAAACAAGCCGGCTGAGATTCACTTTGCTGTCGAGGACATCCCCGTTCTCGATATCCCAGATGCGAAACGCCTCGCCGCCACCATCCAACGCTGCGGTGAGTATTGGTCGAGAGATAAGAAGGCGAAGTTCTTCTTTCAGCGCGCTGTCGACCTGCTGAGCAAAGGAAACATCACTACGCTCCGGGTGAGCGATTATAACACGACGGGCGTTCAAGGAAGCGACGCCGATCGAGACCAGAACTGGTACAACTTGGTTCGATGCAGCGGATCGTCATCCAAAGGCGGAGGCGAGGGCGGTTCGTTCGGGATCGGGAAGAACGCACCACTGGCAGCGAGTCAGCTTCGCACGGTTCTGTATTCCACGCGAACGGCAGACGGCGTTGCATTTCAGGGAATCGCGAAACTCGCCACGCACAGTCATCCTGACGGTGGTAAAGCGCAGGCGACCGGCTATTTGGGCGGCCCGGATGGCGAATCCGTTCGTGCCGTCGCCGCAGTGCCGAAGCGCTTTCTGCGCAGCCAGCAAGGGACTGACATTTTCATCCTCGGTATCGCCGCCGCGCCATCTTGGAACGATGATCTAACGTTCTCTGTGCTAGAGAATTTCTGGCCCGCAATTCATTTCAAGGATCTGCAAGTAACCATAGGCGAGACGCGGATCACCGCTGACAACCTGGAGAGCTTGTTAGAGGCGTTCTCGACGAAAGACGGATTTTCGGCGCATCACTACTTCCGTGCTTTCACAAACCCCACAAAGTACGTCAAGGCAGACCTGCCTTTCCTCAAGAGAGTCGATCTTTATCTGCGGGTCGGCGAGCCTGACTTGCCTAAACGCATTGCGATGATCCGCAAAACGGGGATGGTTATTTACCCGCGCCAATTTCGATCTCCGTTGAAGTTCAGCGGCGTATTTCTGTGCAGAAACGATCGCGGCAACGAGATACTGCGTGACATGGAGCCGCCTAGACACGACTCGTGGGACCCCGATCTGCCCGAAAAGGGGCAGAACAAAAAGGTCGACAGCGAGCTAACGTCGTTTCTCCGTGAAAACGTTCGGGGTCTCACGCCTGCGGACGAGGCGAAATCACTCGCCATTCCGGGGCTAAGTCGATTTCTGCCCGATGATGAAGAGAGCCCCGAACAGGACTTCGATGCTCAGCCAGAAGCTGACATCCGCGAAGAGTCGGCCGATCGGCGCCCCATCGCCAAAACCCTTCCCGGCCAGCGCATCGATCCTAGAAGACGAGTCTCGCCGCCCGATAACACCGTTGTTGGAGAAGAGCCGAGTGACACGGAGGGTCCAGATGACGAGGGGCCTGGCCCAGAACCCGACGGTCCGCCCAACGAGGGCGAGGGCGGCCGAAGCAAGCGAACAGGCGACTCGGGCGGTCCAAGCGACGGAACAACCAGGACTCCTATCCCGATTCTCTACCGAACATTCTCCCGCGATCGTTCGGCCGGCCTGTACATGGCAGTGGTCACGGCGAAACAGAAAGGGACGCGGGACGCACTGTTGCAGATCAATAATATCGGCGACGACGGACGGAAAAATCCTGCTGAGATTTCCGTCGCACGAACGTCGAAGGACGAGGTTCTGCCGGTGAGGGGAAACACCATCGGCCCGGTTCGTCTGACAGGCGGCAAACCCGTGCGGATCGAACTGGTGCTATCAGAGCCGGCGCGGGTTTCCATGGAGGTTGGAGCACATGAGGCTGAGTGAGCGCTCCTATCCTCACCCAGTCGTCGGCAATCGCGACGATGTACCGGGCGCGGCCTTTCAGGCAGCCGTTACGGCGACGAGCGACAAAGAGAATTTCTATATCGATATTCAGATCCAGTGCAGCAGCGCATCGGTGCAATCACTGATCCAAGAGCAACGTGCGACGTTTGTCGCCCACGTTGAATGCAGCAATACATTATATCGACAAGCGTTCCGCTTTGCGGAGCCGAGCCATCGGATAAAGATTCCTGGCAGCCGCCTGTTCGACAAGTTTGAAGTCAACGTATTGGCATGTGCTTCTGCGAACGTAGCCGGCTACGCCGTGGCGGGGGCACATCCCGATTATGGGGATGCGACCTTCGACTTATCGGAAGGCGATATCGTCGCAGTGGCGGATGGTCACGAGTTCCTAGCTGAATTCGAGGATGCCCTAGCGCGAATTGGATCGATCATGCAAGTCGACGAATCCCGCGACGAAGACGACGGGATTATGAAGGTCGATTGGAATGGGAAACGAATTGTAATAATTCTGAGCAAGAAGGATTTCGCTACATATAGCATTTTGAAAGGAATTGAGCCAATTGGAAGCACTCTTGCCTCAATGATCGTCTTGCCAGTTTTGATACAGGCTTTACGCTATGCGAAAAATTCTGAGTCCGACCTGGCAGGGTGCCGCTGGCATGACATTCTTCAGCGCAGGCTTGCAAAACTCAGCGTATCGGGGTCGGATTTCGACGAGCTTGAGGTGGCCCAGCAGCTTCTTGAGCTGCCGATAAAGCGAGCATTGGCGTCAGCGCGTGCGCTTCAAGAGGGCGAATTATAGTGGCCGCCTTGCACATTCTGACCGAGCCATTTACCGGACGGCTGAAGCGAACGATTCCGGAACATCTCGACTGGTATACGTACGACGAGTCTTTTGCCGAGGATTTTTCGAGCGGCGGAGGATGGGACATTCCCACCAATGTTGAACCGCAAATCTCGTCCGGCGCGTTGCGGGACGTTCTTACGATTCCAGAGGACGGCGACCTTAAAGACCTCGAGAACTCGATTCGACTTCACAAGGCGCTGCCCAGCCTGACGCCTGTGCAGGCTAGGGATCCGCGACTCTGGACGCGCCTCACCCACGTTGAGTTTTGGCCATACATGCGCACGAGGTGGCCTATTGAGCGCTATATGTCGGACAGACAAAAGGCGCAGCGGTACATCGAGGGGCGCTACTTCGTCACGAGGTCCGAGGGTCGCGCACTTCTGCGCAACGGCATCGCGCGATTGTGGTGGTACGCACATCTCACACACGATGACGCACGAAACAATCCGTACGAGCTAACGGCAGTACTGCTCAATACTCTCGATATCACGCAACAGATTCTTGAGCGAAGCCTCGGCAGGTGTGAAGCCGTCTTGGTGGGCTTTCTCGAATTCTTGCTTCAAAATCCTAGGCTGCTTGAGCGGGGCGAGATCAATCGCGCGACGATTCGCGACCTCGCGAAATCGCTCAATCTATTCGGGGGAGTCGCGGTTTTAGACTGCTTAACACCCGGAGTACTGAAGCAGCACCTTCACCGCGAGTTGAGCCGTATTGAGACGAAAGCGAATGGCGAGAAAGCCGAACCCTGACGCGCCGTCCACGTCACAACGAGCGAAACCACGCTGTCTCCACGTCGACCTCTTCGACCTGCCGGGTCCGAACACCCAAGTTGAGTTCCTTTAACTTGTCCGCGAGAAGATCCCCATCGATCAGATCAATCGGTGGAGCACCGTCGCGAGTAGCCTCGGCGCGCGCATCTCTCGTAAATCCTCCAGTGCTGATGATTAGACCCTTATCGGCTCTACCCATCATGGCTCCGCGAAAGTCGCGTACCGCCGCTGAACCCGCGTTGCCTTTGTAGCGCTTGCACTGAAACATCACCGGAAAGCTGATAAGGCCAGCGACTCTAATGATCCCATGGCCATCGATGCCGCCGTCGCCCGACCGGCCAGTGACCTCCACTTCGATAAAGCCCGATTCACGCAGCAGGCGCTGACACAGACGTTCAAAAGCAGCCGGCAGCATAGCTAGCAGCGCGGCCGTCAAAGCCTCTCGCCAATCCGGAAGAACGTCGGGTTCATCGGACAACGTTTCGGGTACAGGGAGCGGCACTCTACGCCGACGCCGGGGCTTCGAGGCGCCGCGCGCGGACCGAATCACCTTCGCCACCTTCGCCGTGTCGACCGACTCCGTCTCGCTCGCCTTGGGCGTCAGGGCCCACACGCCGTGTGCCGAATTCGTCACCAGGCCGTATTTCTTCAAGTATGTACGCGCCCACGCCAACCTGTATTCCAATTCGGTCCTTCGGCCGCTTCCGTGCGGCGCTTCCAACACGTCCTTCGAAGGCTTGATAAGATCGATCACCTTGTCGCCGAGTTCCGCAATCGACGCACTGCCGCCGAGTTCCCGCAACGCCGCCAGTGTGGGGTTCATGAGGTCGAGCGGCGACGGCACGACAGCATTGCGAGGCCTTCGGCGCGACGGGGCTCGGTTCGAGACTTTCGAAGCCATTCTGATTGTTGAATGAAGGTCAGGTCCGAGACGCAGTTGGCAAGTAGGAAAGTCTACTACCACGAGTAGTCCAGGGCGACCCTGAACGGAAGCGTGCGAAGCGGAAGCGGTAAGGGACCTTCTCCCTATACCCATCGACGCCATCGCCGAGGAAGGACGCGCCAGGAAACACCGCTATCATTCCTGGACGAACGGCCGCCGACGCCTCGCGACGCTAGCTCAATCTCGGCGCGTCCCATGCTATGCCGGAGAGAGTATAGAGGAAATTCGTACGGACCTCTTGGGGAGGCGGGCCACCTCTTTCGAACCCGGAAAACGAGCGCTCGCTCCGCCTCTGGGTAGGCCCGATTTTCGTCGCCGCCAGCGCGAGCTTGAATGTGCTCTTTTCCGTCCCGCGCGAATTCACCGAGCGCGCCGCGACTAATCGGAAATCGTCAGCCGCTCGAGCAATTCGCGCAGCCGGAGCCGCTTCGCGCCTTGGGATCCCGCCGATTGCAACCACCGCTCGAGGATCGCGATGGCTGCGTCAACTTCATCGCGTGGGACGGCGCGACTCTCCGGATGTCGCTGCCGCATCCCCCACTTCGCGAGCTTGAGCCGCGTTTTGCTATACGGCTCCCTCCCCTTCAGAAAGCTGTCAACCCCACTCTTGCTGATCCCTGTCTCTTCAGCCACCTCGCGCAACGACGTCTCCTCGACGCGCTGACGCACCAGCTCCCGAAGACTCGAAATATCGGCGCGGGGCTTACCCGGCATTGACGCACGCCGGGTTGGCCCCTACCGTTCTGTCCCACTCTTGTCCGAATTCTAAGTAAGTACACTGGAAAGGTTACCCACGACCGGCCAACCGCCGCAATGAGCCCACGCAAATCGCGCACGCTGGCCGAGAAGGTCATCCCGCGACCTCAGCTCGCCGCGGAAGTCCTCAGGCGAATTGCCCGCCGAAATCTCACGCAGGCTCGCGCCGCGGAGATCGTGAACGATTCACCTTCCCAGATGTGCTTACTCGCCGGCGGTCAAATCGACGGCTTCTCCGCCGAGCGTCTCATTCGGATGCTCACGCTTCTCGGCGTGGACGTTGACATCGTTGTTCGGGAACGGTCCGACACTGTTGCGGGCCAGGTACGAATTCGCCGCCGCTGATTCCCGTTCTCGCTGCGCCGCTTCCGCCAACCGTCGTTGCTGCGCGAACAAACGCTCCATCAGCCGCGCATCCTCTTCGCGCTGAGCATAGATCATCGTCAACATCCCGCGCGACGACCGCACGCTGTACGCGACGTAACCGTCTCGCGCCAGCTCCGGGACGACGACCTCGCTCAACTCCCGTATCTGGATCTTGCCCTCGGCCGGAATGATCCAAAGCTTGGTGCCGTCCATCAACCACCTCCGCGCAGGGGTGTGACTACGACATCGTCGCGTGCACGAGATTCCCTTTGAGCCAATCCATCACGTCCGGATCGCCGATGCTCCGTAGCACTTCGGCGCGCCACACGTTCCGCATGCGGTTCATCAACGCGTTCCGCAGATACGTGTAGTCGGCGGGGTCGCGCAAATCGAACCGCGTCGGGTCGATCTCCCACAGCTCGATTAACGCTTCCTGAACGAGGTCCTTCCGCAGCTCGCTGTCCTCGGTGAGCCGGCGGGCGAATCGCAGGAGCACCGGTCGAAACAGCGCCCATGCCCTCGGCACTGCGGAAGACGCGTTTCCCATGATCGCCCAATGGGTCATCGCCGGCGTCATCGGAGCTCCGTCCATCGAATGAATCGATCGCCCAGATCCGGACACAGTCTCCGAACGAGGCGGGCCACACGAGGTCCGCCCAGCTCGCCCGAACGATTGGAATTCCCCTCGAGCACCACGGCCTCGAAGTACGTCGCATCATGCGGACGGTCGTGATCTATGTATACGTGCGCTATCACACCGCCGCGCACGAACTCGCTTCGCCGCGGCGAGTATTGCAGGAACACGTCGCCGTCACACGGCTTAGCGCCCAATACGCCACGCGCGCGCGCGAACTCGGCGAGCGCCTCCGGCTCCGTGGTCGGGATGAGCGGCCAACTCGATTCGTCCGCTCGATAGTCAAACTGCGACCAGTAGCCCCAATGATATAACAGGGCCATGTCCCAACAGCCTGAGCCGCGCGAACCAGCTTGCCGCCGGAGCACCTCGCCCACGGAGCCGGGAAGCAATCCGCCGGACACGTCTTGCAAACCAACGAACGCGCTCGCCGCCGCGATCAACGCGGCCGAGGACGCCGACGCCGCGGCGATCATTGCGCACCTCTGCGGCGCGCCCTGCTCCGCACTGCCGGCGGCACGGGAATTCCCTCCTCGAGCAATCCCACTCTGAACTGCCGCTGCGCCGTGACGACGTGTGCGCAGACCACGTTGCGCGACACGCCCAAGCGTTGCGCCACGAGCTTGTACGACGTGCGCTCTTCGCGCACCATCACGTAGGCGCGGCGGCAGCGGCGCGGAAGCCGGCGCAACGTGCGACGGTGGAAGGTGGACAGCTCGCTCGACCTGAGCGCGAGCTCCGGGGACATCCACACGCGTGCGCTGTCCTCGGTCTCGTACACGTACTCGGCTTCGCGCAGCCGGC